>CAYYNF010000242.1:0-3641 GCA_964472695.1 uncultured Flavobacteriaceae bacterium | reverse complement strand
CTAAAATCACTACCTTTATATCATAAATCTTGTATCGCTATTTTAGGACAAGACATTTTATTTACGACTAAGTAAAGCCGTATTAATATCCTTTACAAGCTTAGGTCCACTATAAATAAACCCTGTATATACCTGTACCAAAGTTGCTCCTGCATCAATTTTTTCTAAAGCATCCTCCGCAGAATGTATCCCTCCTACTCCAATAATAGGAAAGCTGCGGTTACTTTTGTCTGATAAATATTTAATAACACGTGTCGATTTATCTCTGATAGGCTTTCCACTTAATCCTCCATTTCCGATCTCATTAAGACGTTCGTCACTTGTTTTCAAACCTGTACGAGAAACCGAAGTATTACTTGCAATCACACCATCGAGCTTAGTCTGTGCTACAATCTCAATAACCTCATCGAGCTGTTGATCATTTAAATCTGGTGCAATTTTAAGTACAATAGGTTTCTGTTGTGCAAACTTCTTATTAGCCTCTTGTACTGCCGAAATCAACTCTAGTAAATAATCTTTATCCCCTAACTTAGCATGACTAGATACATTTGGACAACTTACATTCAACACAAAATAATCGACATAAGGATGTAAAGCATTAAAACAAGTCAAATAATCCTGAGTATAATCCTTGGGATTAGTTTGGGTATTTTTACCTATATTTCCACCAATCACTAAGTTACCTTTATTTTTCTTTAACTGTACTATAGCTGCTTCAACACCTTCATTATTAAAACCCATACGGTTAATAATACCTTGGTCATCTATTAGTCTAAACAAACGCTTCTTAGGATTTCCTTCTTGTGCTTTAGGAGTTACTGTTCCTATTTCGATGAAACCAAAACCAAAATTAGAGAGTTCATTATAAAGTACTGCGTTCTTATCGAAACCCGCTGCTAAACCTACTGGACTTTTAAACTTTATACCAAAAACTTCTCTTTCCAAGCTTTTATCCGCTATACAGAATTTTTTTCTAACCATAGCCGCTACACCTGGTAACTTAAAACCTAATTGTAACATCGAAAAGGTAAAATGGTGTACTTTTTCAGGATCAAATTTAAATAGTAATGGTCGAATAAAATTTTGGTACATAACTGATGTGATTTTTCCACAAAAATAGCACTCTTTCAACTTTTTTAATATTAATTTCATTCTACATTTTACAAATAATACAATATACCATGTTTGAAAAATCTGCAATTATAAAACGTTTTGTCTCTTACGTAACTATAGACACCCAAAGCGACCCAAATAGTACCGACTGCCCTAGTAGCAAAAAACAATGGGATCTTGCTAATTTACTAGTTGAAGAACTAAAAGCCATTGGGCTTAGTGAGGTAAGTATTGATGATAATGCTTACATCATGGCTACAATACCTGCTACTACCGACGATACATCTATTCCTACTATTGGATTCATAGCTCATTTTGACACTTCTCCTGACTACACAGGAACAAATGTACGTCCTCAAATTATCGAAAACTATGATGGAAAAGATATTCAACTAAACGAAAATACCATACTATCACCTTCTTACTTCTCTGATTTGACACAATACGAAGGACAAACACTTATTACAACAGATGGAACAACACTATTAGGAGCTGATGACAAAGCAGGAATTACCGAAATAATATCAGCAGCCGAATACTTAATTAATCATCCTGAAATTCCACATGGAAAAATTCGAATAGCATTTACCCCTGATGAAGAAATTGGACGTGGTGCTCACCTTTTTGATGTAAAAAAGTTTGGTGCTGATTATGCTTATACTATGGATGGTAGTCAAATAGGAGAATTAGAATATGAAAATTTCAACGCTGCTAGTGCTAAAATAAAAATTAATGGGACTATTGTACACCCAGGCTACGCTAAAGGAAAAATGATCAATAGCATACTAATCGCACAAGATTTTATCAATTCACTACCCCAACAAGAAGTTCCTGAACATACAAGTGATAGAGAAGGCTTTTTTCATTTGCATCATATTGGTGGTACTGTTGAAAAAACAACACTAGAATATATCATAAGAGATCATAACAAAGCACATTTTGAAGCTAGAAAATCAATGTTTCAAGAGCTTGTAACCGACCTTAATAAACAATACGGCGAAAATAGCGTAGAACTCGAAATCAAAGATCAATACTACAATATGGTCGAAATTATTAAGGATCAAATGCACATTGTAAATATTGCAGAAAAAGCTATGGAAAGCATAGGTATAACTCCTATTATCAAACCTATTCGTGGAGGAACGGATGGATCTCAGTTAAGTTTTATGGGACTACCTTGCCCCAATATATTTGCTGGGGGCCATAACTTTCACGGAAAATATGAATACATCCCTGTAGAGAGCATGATAAAAGCTAGTGAAGTAATTGTAAAAATTGCTGAACTTACAGCTAATGCCAATTAAAAAGTTACGACATCTCTTATAAGTGACTTCTTTCCCCTTCTAATACAAAATAGATTTTAAGTATAACTATGCTTAAAATCTATTCCCTTCTATAAGAAATTCAACTTATTTATACAGGTCTCCTTTTCTAGTTAAATACATTTTTTCACCGCACATTTCAGTTATTTTATCGCAAAACACCCAAAAACACTCTACGAACACACCTGTTTACTGGTTAATACAAACTACTCACCTAATATTACAGCCAATTGACTGAGTCTTTTTATTTATTGCACATACTAAAAGCTAAAATCACTAAATTTAATATCGTTTTTACACAAAAAAATACGACTAAAAGTATTTACCATATCTTCATTTCATCCCCTATAATTCTTTGACTATGAAAAATGTTCTTTACCCGAGCTTTATTTTTATTTTATCCCTACTTAACGGTATTTCATATGCTCAAACATGCTCTTTAATCACTGACTCTAGCTTTGAAAATGCTGATGATTCTTCAAAAACAGGTTGGGATACTTTTGATGAAGCTTACACTACAAACACCACTTGGTTTGAAGTATATGGTACGGCTGGATACATCACCAATGGAAATTACCCTGGACTACCTGATAATGAAGCTGAAGTTGAGTTGAACACTACCGAAGGAAATGCTTTTATTACTCTGAATGGAAGACTTAATAATCTTAGTTTAGAGTTAGATATAGTGGGAGTGAATTTATCTCAACCGATGAATGAATCTACATTATACGACTTTAGTTTTAAAGCTTTTCAAATGCAATTAAAAACTACTAATTTCCGAAACTCAGGAAAGTTAGGCGTTTTTGGTATTCCCGTAGGAACTAACCCTACTTTTGATACTAGTAATGCGTATTCATTTGATGTTTTAGCTAGTAGATCCGATATTGATCTTCTGGGTACATCAGAAGCTATTGATAATTTAACTACTTGGGAAGAATACCATATTAATTTAGTTACCAAAAGAGATTACGATCGTGTGATTATAGCCATTGACGTAGAAAATAACTATTCTGCTTTGCTCGGTTTTGATAACATCCATTTAAGTTGTGATATTGATACCGACGATGATGGAATTATTGATACTTTAGATTCAGATGACGATAACGATGGAATTTTAGATGTCCTAGAGTGCCCTACTTTTGGGGGTAATGGTGGGTTTGAAGATTTAAATGTTACAATTTCTCCTACGGCAAAAACTGGTACATT
>CAYYNF010000241.1:0-3671 GCA_964472695.1 uncultured Flavobacteriaceae bacterium | reverse complement strand
GAGTAGTTCTTTTTCCTTCTGCGTTAGGAATTACAACTGGCTCGTTTCCTTCCATTACAGAAACACACGAGTTTGTTGTTCCTAAATCGATTCCAATAATCTTAGACATAAAACTATATGTATTAATTTAAACTTTAATTCTTGATTTATAATCTTCTACTAGTCAATCTCTATGCCATATAGTATTTACTGACATCATGTCACCTTTTTAATTTACAAAATAAAAGTATCTGACAATTTCACACGTAAAAAACCTCGACATCAACAGAACATAAGACAAAGTATCTTCATATAGCTATCGTACTCGTTCATCATAGCTTTTACAGGGTAACTTTATAACTAAGCATGCCACTTACGCAATACTGTTTTCAAGACAGGAAACAATTATAATAGAAATATGTAATAATTTATACTTAAATTACTATTTAAAATACTCAATTAAAAACACATCCTCAGAGGAATTACAAATACAAAGAAAGTAACCTTAGTATATTATTAACAAACCATCTTAATAAAAAACTTTTAACAATAACACCCATGATTAAGAAACTAATATTACCACTATTATTCATCACTATATCATGCAATGAGGATGATTCAATACCTAACGAAGGTAGTCAAACCCAAAAAGAAACCTCCCTTTCAGATACAAGCTTCATGGACGATGATATCTATGGATTATTCTTACAACTCGATAGAATTGAGTTAGCTACATACAACTCTAGTCTAAATATCTGGAATGAATACATAGCCCCTAATTTTTTCAAAAAAGCAGCAGAATCTAATGTAGGTTGGATTACTTTATCAATGGGTCATAGTAAAGGATTGTATTGTGCTCCAAACAGTATCTATGACAATTTCACAGAACAACCTTTGGCAACATCTTCGATTGATATTCCACAATTAATTATTGATAATACAAAAGATAATGGAACCAAACTACTATTTCGATTTGGAATAGACGGCCCTTCGTTAACTGAAGATTGGGGGAAAAATATGGGTTGGGATTATGAATTCGATCAGCATAAACACGGAGGTACAGGTGATTTTTTCTTAAAGGGTGGCACCACTGATACTTTTGTAGAGAATATTTGTAAAGTGATTCAGTTTTGGAGCGAACGCTATGGAGAAGACTTAGACGGCTGGTGGTTTGATCACGCATACGAAAGACTCGGATGGAATAATAGTCATTTTAAAAAAATTAGATCTGCAGCAAGATCAGGTAATAAGAATAGTATTGTTACATTTAATAATTCACCTGGAATATATGAATACTCTGATTCTAGCGACTATACAGCTGGAGAAATTGACAACATCTTGGATGATTACGCAGACCCTTACCTTAACCCTGTTGAAGACCTTAGGTACCATACAATATTCTATTTAGGCACTGGTTTTTGGGGAAGCACAGACACTAGATACTCAAACTTTGAACTAATAAGCTATATTGAAAAACTCGTCAAAGTAGATGGAGGGGTCACCATTAATGTTAATGAAAATTTGGGAAATCCAGAAATATCGGGACAAGATTTACAAATTGAAAGTCTAGGATATGCCTTCAAACATATATCTCCTATAAACAAAGGGGAGTTTCTTATAAAAAATAGTGTTACTAATAATATTCTCTCCGTAAACCAAGAAAACGCACTGGTATATTCAGATAAATTTACAGATACAAACACATATAATAAGTTTAATTTCGTTGATAACGGAACAGATATATTCATAGAAAATAACACAATCCGTTTGAGTATTAATAATGAAGATATTAAAGCAGACAGTAGTCAATCTTCACTATTATGGGAACTAATACCACTACATGACGGGCTGTATAGTTTAAAAAACACCTCTGTTAATAAGTTCGTAGAAGAAGATAATGGTAAAATAAAATTAACCAATTCCCAGAATGCTTCAAAATGGCGACTTATACAAGTAAATACAGAGCAAAAAACTCAATGAGATATTGTTACATTTAAAAAAGTAGGGTGCTTTTTCAATATTACCCCTACTACTTAAGCTCTTCAAAATCTATATCCTCATACGAGGGAGCATTTTCCATAGTAGGTTCTACGCCATTAGTATGTGAAATGATGGTATTTACATCAATAACAGATTTGTCAAAATAAACACTGTAAGTATCAATGTAATGTTCTTTTGTTTCTTCTATGTAATAATTATTGTATTTCACTAAGCCATCCCTTTCTACACTTTTATACAAAGGATTAGCTCCACGTCGAATATCAATAACATTACGTTTTTGGTCTAAAAGAATATATGTAGGGAGTCCTAAAGCATGTTTTAAATGCGAAATAATACTAGCATTAAAGTTTTCATTTTCATCTACAAATAACACATGTACGTTCGAAGAATATTTATGATTCACTTGACTCACCTGCTCACGAGAGTTCCAGTAAAGCACTACAAAATCAATACTATCACTAAACTCTTTAGCGATATCATTAAAAGCAGCTATTTCAGAATCGTTAGGCTCGCACCAAGTTGCTGTAGCTTTTAAATAGATTGGTTTTTCAAATTTCTCGAAATAAACAGGAACTCCACTTACTTTATTCACTAAAAAATTATCGAAGTGCGTTCCTTTTAAACAGTGATCTACTAAAGAATCGAATAAAAAATGAACACGTTCTTTATCATTTTTCTCAGCGGCATATCGTGTATTAGCTTTATAAAGAGCTATGTTTTTATCAATAGCATCCGAAAAGAAAACAAAAGGCTTTTCCTTATATTCTTCTATTACCTCTTCTTCATACTCGTAACTTTCATCAATAACCTCATTTGCTTCATTACTATCTTCATATTGTTGCAATTTACTTGACTGAAAAAAATTTTGTGCAGATACATCACACAAGCAAAATAACGAGATTAGAGTAATAAGGTTACGCATAAAAAAGCACTTAAGTTTTATAAAATAATACAATATAAGGATATTACATTTCTAAATACGTCCCATTTGCTTCTTCATGGTTGCAATTTGATCTTTCAACATACCTTGTTTGTCTAATTTCTTCACCTCAGCAATCAAATTTTGAGCTTCTCTCTTACGCCTTTTAGTCATGGCAATACCTGCTAAATTTAATTTGGCTACAGCCTGATCCATTTCCATATTTAAACCAAACTTTAAAGCCTTCTTTAAATATTTTTCAGACTGTGTCATATTAGTCTGTGCAAATATGATTCCATATAGGTAATTATAATATCCTAATTGCCCTGGGACTAGAGCTTTCTCAGGATCTTGAATTTTATCAAGAAGTTCCTGAGTCCCTTTAAGATCTTGTTTTTTTAACTTTAAGAAAGATAATAGAATTAGCTCATTCTTGAAATACAATAACACTAGCATTCCTGCTGCAATAAGCGAAAAGATTCCGTACGCTATATATTTATCGGTAAAAAGCACTATAGCAAGAATAGTAAATAAAGCTGCAATTACAATTTTGATATTTTTATTAAACATAGATATCGGTGTATTAGAAAACAATTTTAGGGACAAAAGTAATCAAAAGAAATAAATTTATTTACAAAGATAGTTGGTAAACAAAAAAGAGTTTGTATATTTGCGGTCAGTTTTCTCTCTCACAGAGAGAACATATAATAATAATTTGATATAAAGTTTTTTAAAGATATTTAAAATGAGTAAGAGAACATTTCAACCATCT
>CAYYNF010000240.1:0-3680 GCA_964472695.1 uncultured Flavobacteriaceae bacterium | reverse complement strand
AACCTTTAATTCTTGTAAAGCCCTACGTACAAAATCATATTTCCCTACCGAAATTCCTCCACTTATCAGTACAAAGTCATTATCATTAATGAGTTCATAAATTTGTTCCCTGGTATTTTCATAATTATCTTTAATATAAAAAATACTAGTATTCTTTATTCCCTCTTTCTCTAGACTTGCTTTTAATAAGATAGAGTTACTTTCATATATCTTCCCATGCTGATAAGGACTCCCTGGTTCTATTAACTCGTTACCTGTAACCAATATACTTACTTTAGGCTTAGAATACACGTTAACACCAGTGATACCTAGACTAGCTAGATAACTCAGATGAGAAGGAGTTAATAATGTATTTTTATTAATAGCTATAGCCCCCTTCTGAATTTGCTCTCCTAAAGGACGAATATTTTTATTTACGGCAGGCAGTTCTTCTATTAAAATCTCTTGTTCACTACGTATACAATGTTCTTGCATCACTACAGTATCAGCACTATCAGGAACAGGAGCTCCTGTAAAAATCCGTACAGCTTCATTCGGTTGTAGTGAATAGCTTTGTGTATCTCCAGCTTTAATCTCACCTATTACCTGATAGGTTTTTGATGTACTAATTCTTATCGCATAACCATCCATTGCTGATTGACGAAAAGGAGGCATACTTATAGGTGCATAAATAGGTTCACTAGTCACATACCCCAAACAATCATCTAGTTTTCGATCTACAGAATTACCTATAAATCTTTGTGAATTGATATGCTCTATAGCTTCATCGATAGTAATCATAATTTATTAAAGGTTTGGATTTTTTTGATGAAATAAAGTTTTGCAATATTTTTTACAGTGGGGTGAAAATCTTTATCTAAATTACTTTCCCTGCGTTTTTTCAGTAATTCAACAATACTACCATAAAAAGAAATATGAGCTAAAATGATACCGAAGCAATGAGTAAATTGTCTTTTGTACAAAAAACGCAATCCAGCAGCTCCATCCATAACCAAACGGGTAAATACTGCCAATATCACTCCCTTTCCTTTGTAATTTTTCACAAGATTAAAGAGTGAATTCCTAAAGTTAAGACAAACTTTTTTCAGACTACCATACTCTAATGTCCCTCCTCCTACGTGGTATACAACACTACTTGGTTCGTAGTATACCTTTAGATTATTATTATGAAAACGCCAACATAAATCAATTTCTTCTTGATGAGCAAAATAATCCGTATCGAATCCTCCCACACCCCAAAAAGCTTCATTTCTTAAGAAGAGACATGCCCCTGATGCCCAAAACACCTCTCGACGATCATCATATTGCCCCCTATCCTCTTCAATAGTGTCAAAAATACGTCCTCTACAAAAAGCATATCCAAGTCCATCAATATATCCCCCACCAGCACCAGCATACTCGAATTTACTAGGATTATTAGCATCTAATATTTTAGGTTGTATTGCTGCAATTGTTTCATCAGATCTAAAAAGCTTTTTCATTGGAAACAACCAGTTCTCAGAAACTTCTACATCGGTATTTAGCAAACAATAGTAATCCTCTGCTATTTCTTTTAACCCTTCCTGATAACCTCCTGCATAACCTCTATTCTTTTCGTGTTGAATGATATTGACGACAGGGAATTTTTCTTCTAGGAATTCCACAGAGTTATCTGTAGAACCATTATCTATTACATAGATATTAGCATTTTCACTATATTTTATGACCTTTGGAAGGTAAGTTTCTAAAAGCTGTTGCCCATTAAAATTAAGCAATACAACAGCAAAATTACTCAACTTAATTTCACTTATATATATATCTACACTGTTTTCTAATATATTTCTTTTTTCCTCAACCTCAAGTGTTCTAAACAGCTTTATATCGAACGAAATCCCTAATTTAAGTTGCTCTACTTTAAGAGAGATATTCAATAACATCTCTTTATCCATATTTCCTTTAAGGAGCAGAAATGCTGTAGCATTATCAGGATATTCCTCCTCTATACGTTCTCCATATAATTTAGCTCTCTCAATATCCTCAAAATCTTTAAAACAAGACCTTAACGCTTCGAGAATATCTTTAGGTAAACCTATAGTTTTTTGATCAGCCATAATTGTGTAGTATATTTCTTAACCTATATTTTAATTATATAAATAGTATATTATTCACACGTTAAGAGGATTTAATAAAAGAGGAGCTTTTCATCTACTTTATGATAATTATACTAAACACAGGAACTACAGCAAAAGCTAAGTTGTGTTTTTTCATACAGTATTCCAAAAAACAATAATATCATCATACACAAAATAATATAAAAATGCTTTTAAAATTTAGTAAATCACCTTCCTAATTTAATTCAATATATTTTGAATTAATACTATTATCATTTGGATATTTTGACTATAAATTCAACCCCTTTAAAGGTACTCAGAGAACCATAAAATATAGTTTTTATGCGAAATATCAAACCTAGTTAAGTGCTATGTGCTATTATTTAATATATACATAAAACCTATACAAACACATAAAACAATTCATCAAAAAAGCTACAAAATGAAGCAATTAAGTAGATAATATAACTACCTCTATTAACTATTTTTATTCCTTTAAAATACATTACGTTTATCCCAATTAGTAATAGAGGTTATCACGAATAATTTCGTAAACAATTATTCTGCGTATAAATTATTCGTAAAGCCATTGAAAACTGAATTCAAAATTGAAAAATTCATTATGTAATTAGCCACGTACAAAATAATTCGTGATAAAGTTTAACTAAAAAATAGGATAAGCGTAGAATTATATTTACAGAACCCTAGACTCTTTATTTTAATCCCTCCAAAAATAAAAAATTAATACACGCCTCTTTCAGCTCTTAAGCTACCTCATAATATTGAATGAAAAAGATCAAGAGACATATTACTTAATACGGAATGTAGCCTCATAGTTTCCATGTAATCTTATCTGTCCATAGGTTTCACTTTCAGAAGAGAGTGCTACAGCGAAATAATCTCCACTTTTCAATTTGATAACTTTACGCATATCTCTAGGAACAATAAACTCTTTTATTTCAGGACCGTTGAACAAAACTCTTAATGTATTTTTAGTATCGTTTCTAAGTGAAAGTTGAGAAACATCAGTTTTAGTGAAAGAGGTCAAATTTAATTTAAAGGCACCTCGATCTCCTCTACTAGCATATTTAAACATCTCCATCAATATCATACTTTTATTCACTTTCTCTTTGTAAATACTGTTAGGATATTCAATTAAGAATTGTTTCCAAGCTAAAATATTATGTTTTTCCTTTGCTTCTAGATAAGCACTACGCTCTTCCTCTTTCTGATTAGAAAGTAATATTTCATAAACATCATTAACATGTAATCCTAATGGATACTTTTCTAAATACTCTTTATGTAAACTAGTATTACTACCTACATATACAGGTATTTCTTTCAGTTTCTCATAAAAAATCTCATCTTCAATTAATTCCAACAATATGCGTGTATCGTTAGCCTCTCTACTATTAGGATATTTTAAAATTAATGAATCTGCTTTTTCTTTAGCCTCACCAAACTCTTTATTATTAAAAAAACGTTTAATATCTCTGTATAAAATAGGAATATCATATTTTAATTTATGAATTTCCTTTCTTAAGGAATTGTTCTCTATTACTACTTGTTCATAAGAGGACTTCTTTACGC
>CAYYNF010000239.1:0-3694 GCA_964472695.1 uncultured Flavobacteriaceae bacterium | reverse complement strand
CTAATTATGCAGATCAAATTAAGCCCAGATTATTATAGAAATAGTGATGAAGACAAAAAAACTAAGTATAACTTAGGTTTATAATATAGTTTTTTTGAGTTACAAAGTGTGTTATCAATACTGATATGAAAAAAATCACCTTATAGGTATTAAAAAAGCTGTTGTTATTTCTATAGCTTTCAGTTTTCTCTTACCGATAGTAGGGAAATTATTAGCTTCATTTAGCCCAAAGCTATCATAAAAACTATTGCTCTGTACTACCTGAAACTGAACTTTATAAGTCTTTCTACCCTGAAATCTATAATTTGCTCCAAAGCCTATCTTCATTCCTAAATCCGTAGGTGCCAAGTTCTCCCTAGTTACTATCAAAGGACCTAAATTTATTCCACTTGAGGTAACCGATTCAATATTTCCTGCAACTGGAACTCCAAAGTAAAACCCAGCAGTAACATAGGGATCAAATTTTCTTTTAGACGACAGAAAACTAAAAGCTGCCAAAGAATAGGTTTCAATATAATCAGCTCTAAGTGTATAGTCAAAGCCTACCTTTTCTCTTTTATAAAGCAGCCCCTTAGCGCTATAATTCATGCCATACTTAAAACTAAATCGTATAGTTGTATGCGTTTGATAAAAAAATCCTCCTAATAATCTTGGAAAAAGAGAAGGGGTCAAATCACTATAAACCTCATCGGTCAATCTACCATATGCCAAATTAGTACCAAAAGTAACTCCAAAAAAGTGCTCCTTCCCAGAATCTCTTCCTTTTGATCTTTTTTGCTGAGAATAAGTACAAAAGCATAAACTCAATATGAAACCTAATAAAAAAATCCTTTTCATATAAGTCTAAATAGTAAAAATAATAAAAGCTAAAGCCTCTCCTGGTTCTCTTGAAAAACTATATGTTGTACCACCATTTAATGTTAATGCGAAAGTAACATCAGCATTTATATTTATTTCGTTTTGTTCTGGAACTACTATTATATAATTAAACCCAATATTTGGAACCTCTATAATCTTACGAAAAGTTCCATCGGCAATTCTCTTTAAAGTTACTTGATCCACTTCTTGTTCCACATTTCCATTTTCATCATTGATATATACAGAACAAACATCATCTATAGCACCTGTATTATCCCACATATTCAAAGTCACTGCCCGAGAAATAACCAAAATGGTATCTTGAATTGCTATTGTTTCATCTACATCTGTAACTCCACCAAAATCTCCAAAATCATATTCACTAGGAATACCCGAAGAATTAGCTGTTTCAGCCCCGCTATTATTTATTGGTATTACTATGGCATCCCCTGTCTCACCTATACAGGAAGAAAGAGCATAAAAACAAACTAAAATCAATAAAACGGAGTATTTCATAATAAAATCAATCGGACCAAATTACTAATTTTCCTCTAAGAATACAATTTTTTTATTAAATAATCCAATACTTAACTTTACAACATCTTCTATAAAACTATTTCTACTCAACTGGTCTTCCTCCCATTCTTCTGTTAGAAAAAATATAACAAGCAAAAATAAATTATCAATTACTGGTTTATGAAGTCTATTGAAAAAGCGAACTGATTAGCATTTAAACCTGTAGATCTTTTATACTTCAAGTATTCAAACGAAAAACTTTGTAGTGCTTTTTTTCCTGACTTAGAGCGTATGAGACCATTGTAGGGAGATAATTTTAAGCCTATACCGTATTGATGGCTATGAAAAGCTGATAGGTCAAAGTCGCTGGTAAAAAACTCTTGATTAAAGGTGTGTTCTTTAAATGGTTTAAAAAAAACTGCTCCCGTTTGCCTATATAAGCGATATGATGGATAGAATGTTAAAAAAGGTATTAACTTGATAGGAGCCTCTAATTTTGCAGTATGACTTGTAATACCGAAATCATCTGAATAAAAACGATAAGTCCATTTTGTAATGAGGAAACCCCAAGCAAAATAATTCGCTTTTATGGCCAATGGAAGTTTTATACGTGTACTCGGTAAATTTTCTACTACAGCTTCTTCTTGCTCCTGAAAAAAAACTCTGTGAAAAGGCGTTGACAATAAACCTTCTTGGTAGGTTGGTGTAGTGCTTAGGGCTAAATTTAATCGCTTTGATATAACTTGTTGTAGAGAAAGGTTTAAAGTGAAAGTGTTTCTCCTTTTTACTGAAAACCAATTAGTATCTCGAAGTTCTATAGGATATATAAGCCCTCTTCTTCTACCTCCATTCCATCTATCTATTTGATCTAAGTAGACTTGCCCTCCTATAGTGAACACTCTATTTTCATCTTCTGAGTATTTGGATAGGCTTATTCCTAAGCCTCTAGCCTGATAGTCTGTTTCTTGTGAAAAACTACCATTAATTTTATAGGAAGTTTTTTGATTAATTCTATTTTCAAAAGTTAGTTTACCATGCCCCCGATAGTCTTTACTAGAAGCTGAAGATCGTACATGGTCTATACTATCTGTAGAGGCTGAGGAATAAACATCCAGCCCTATATCAATGTCTAATGTTTTGGTAGAGTCCCAATATAGCGTTATTTCTATTGAAGAAGCTATATTTTTTAGTTTCTCAGTACCTTCACCTCCTTCTACTGCAGAATTATCTCCATCTTGATTATAATAGCCAAACAGTAAACTTAATTCTGATTTACTTAGCTTTTTCTTTTTATACTCTTTCTGAGAAAAAGAAGCCAAAGAAAAAAGTAATAAATTTGCACACAAAACAGCACGTAAAGTAGCCAATTTATTCATTTTATAATTCCGATATAATATATTAATTACAACCACAGCCACCACCAGACTTACCTCCTGTAGCGCCTGAACTACCTTCTCTATAAGTTTGGAAATTACTTTCGAATTGTTGTGTCTTTCGAGTTGAAAAACTCATATCCGGATCGTTAAGATAGATTTTTTCATAAGGTTTTACACTTTGACAAGACACCGATAACATACATACTAAAAGAAAAAAACAGAGAAAACAATTTTTCATAATTTGATTTTATCAATATGCCATTTTTGTAAATATAACTATTTAAAAATAATTTTAGTTGCTCCTCTATCGTTTAAGTTATAGTATTCTTTGACAGATAAATTACCTTTTAATAGTTCATGAATTTGTTTTCTGAGAACTCCTTTGCCAATTCCATGTACACATACCACTTCTTTTTGTTTTAGACGTATAGCCGATTTCAGTTTCGAATCAAAATGAGCCAATTGGATACTAATGATCTGACTACTATTTAATTTCTTATAGTCTTTTGCTAATTTCTCTATATGTAGATCTATGATTGTAGAAATGGATTGTTGGTGTTTTTTGACTTTTTTTTCTTTGATAGCAATACTTTGTTTTATTTTTTGAGTACTGATGTTTGTACTCATAAAATCATTATTTCTATCTATGGCAACTAGTTCGTGTGGTTGAGCAGTGATAATAAATCCATCAAGCAACTCAATTTCTATTGTTCCATTAGACTGTATTTGTACAACTGTTCCTTCTAATTTTTGATGAATAAATTTGATTTTATCACCTTTTTCCATTTGGAGTGTTTTTTATATTTCTCATGAGTTTAACTCAAGGGTACTTGCTTACTAAGAGAGATTTCCAGCATGTTTTTATAAATTTATTCCAATTTAATCTTACTTTGTCATCTTAGAAAATTGTGGTATAATGCTTGCGTTAGGGATAGAAGCGGCAT
>CAYYNF010000238.1:0-3703 GCA_964472695.1 uncultured Flavobacteriaceae bacterium | reverse complement strand
TTCTTATTCCAATACTTTTCAGAATACTGACGATAAACCTTAGGAAGCAATTTTTCACTATGATGGTAATCGGCTCCACTAAGAATAACATCAAACTCAATGCGTTTATTATTAACTTGTATTGCAGTAGCCTTAGTGTTTTCTATAATTATTTTATCTACGTTGGCATAAGTATGAAATTTAACCCCCAATTCAGTAGCTATTTGCTTCATAGCTAAAACAACCTGATGCATTCCTCCTTTGGGTTGCCAAGTGCCTAAACCAAAGTCAGCGTAATTCATAAAATTATAAAACGCAGGTGTATCCTTTGGCTTGGCTCCCAAAAATAAAACAGGAAACTCCAGAATAGATACTAGTTTAGGATTGTTTACTTTAGCACGTACTTCTTTAGATATATTACTAAAAAACTGCCCTAGTTTAGCAATTGTTTTTGGAGTAATCAATTCTAATGGAGAAACCCCTGGATTGTACACAAGATCTTTTATAGCTACATCATAATTACTCTTAGCATCGTGTATAAACTCCTGTAACTTCTTTGAACTCCCCTCTTCTATCTTTTCAAAAGTATCATAAATTTTATCGAGTTGATCTCCAATATCAATACGATCATCATCAAAAAACACAGAATAAGCAGGGTCAAGTTTTTTCAACTCTAAAAGTTCTTCTGTTTTATATCCGAAATCAGCAAAGAAACGCTCAAAAACGTCGGGCATCCAGTACCAAGAAGGTCCCATATCGAAAGTGAACCCCTCAGCTTTAAACTGACTAGCCCTCCCTCCTATAGATTCATTTTTTTCAAATATCTCTACATTATAACCTTCCTTAGCTAAATAGCAAGCTGCCGATAAGGAGGAAAATCCAGATCCAATTATTCCAATAGAAGTATTCATAATAGTATTAATTTACTAAGAGTTCAAAATCTTTAAAATTGTTAATTACTTTCGTTTTTGAGTCAATGCTGATTGGAGCTTGTTTAGTTATGCGTCCCATAAGCCATATTTCATGTCCATAGGTAAAACCTATTGCCTCTCTGAAATTATCTATATAAGTATTGATAGTATCTGTATTAAGTGATATAGTGATATAAGTAAGAAAAACCATATCGGTGTGTAATTTAGATACTTCAACTAAATGCTCTAAATGAGTACCATGTCCCAGAAAGATAGTTTTATATCCTTTACTCAATAAAATTTGGTATAGATATAACAATGAAAGGTTGCTTATTTCTCCTTCTGGCAAAAAAAGAACAAAACACCTACTACGTGTACTTTCAGTCTGTTGAAGAAACTCTATACGATTGTATAGTTTTTGTTTTATCAAATTTGTAATGAAATGCTCGTGACTGTTATTGATAGTGCCTAACTGCCAAAGTGTACCTATTTCTTTTAAAAAAGGAATAAAGATATCATCGAATACTGTGTTGAAAGAAAGACGTTCTATCATTTCTGAATATGCCTCATTAAACGTAGTAGCACTATAATTTAACATTGCCAGTTTAAGAAGGTTTGAAGAGTGATCGATAAGTGTTTTATCCGAAATAACTATACGTAAATATTCATTTATTTCTTCATCTGACAACTTAGCCACCCTTGATATTTTATACCCACAATTCACTAAAAAACTTACGCTTAATAACTTTTTTAAACTGTGGGCATCATAAGTACGTATGTTAGTAACTGTTCGATTAGGAGCTAAAATATTATAGCGTTTTTCCCACATACGTATAGTATGTGCTTTTACCCCACATATATTTTCCAGATCCTTTATTGAAAATTCAACACTCATTATTGTTTAATAAAATAGTACTATTATTAAACAAAGTTAAATAATAAGTACCTAGGTAACCTCAAAATTAGTTTTACTTTAACTTTAAAGAAACCAAGTCATATTAATTAAGATGTATGATATCCAATAAAAACGTTTGAGATTACTTACACGATCAAAAGAAAACAACACACTGAAAAACAAATAAATAACACCTAAAAAAACTAGACTTTTTAAAAATAACTTTATAATTTTGGAAATAAAAATTATGCCTACAAACGAACAATTTCCAGAAGAGAGTTTACGATATGTGTTAACACACCTAAATCGGTATATATTAATAACGGATAAAATCGAATATAGCTCAAGTATAATAGATGCTAATTTAGAAAGACTAAGTACAGACCAAGATAAAATAGTAGAAGAACTAGGAAATATTGATAAGGATTATAAAAAACCGTTAGATACAAGTAAATTATTAATTGATGAATTTATAAGACTCGCAAAAAAACTAGAACTATCAAAAGATGAAATCATTCAACTATTAAAAAGCGATGAAGAGTTAGAAATAAATGCAAATAATATCTTTAGAAATAAATATAAAAGTCGAATAGAACGCCTACGCAAAAGAAATGAATTAGAAAAAATAGAAAATCAAATAAAAGATATAAAATCCTTATCTAAGGAAATAAAAAAACTAAAAGTAATTTCTGAAATTGAAATTACTGATTTTAAACTCTATATATTAAATACTGTTGATAAACTATATGATAACTTACAAGAGGATGTTGAATGTAGAATAAAATTTAAAAAAGAGAAGTGGTCTGATAGAGAAACTAGTCGTAATTTTTTAAAAAACTACAAAAAACGTATACAGGAATTAGAGGTCTATTTTAGTGATCAACCTGACCTATTAGCTACTATATTTAAGGAAGCCATCACTATACTAGATAAAGACTTAAGTAAACCTATAGTAGATCCTGAAACAATAAATAAGGCAAGAGAAATAGCTGCTGTGAGTGAAAGATTTGAAGAACTACCTGACGAAATGAAAAACATGTTAGGTTCGAAAAAGGAACTTCAAGAACTACCTACTCTAATAAGAGAAGTAAACTATATACATTACGATAGATTAATAAAAGAACGTAAAGAACAAGCTATAAGATACTTAATAAGAAAACACAAACCTAAAGACCTTTCTACAACACAAGAACCCAAAAGAGTATCTTTTTCTAGAAATATACAAATATCTACGAATCAAGAATCTGAGAAACAAACTCTAAAACCTTCTGTTAAGATTGAAAGAAGCAATAGTGAAACAAATCTTGAAGCTCATAAAGAACAGAATCGAAGTAATAGAAGTTTAAGAAGATCTCATTGAATTTAAGCTACCACATAAACAGCTTAAAAAACAAACACTTTCCTATTCTAATTAAATCATTTATACGACATAATAATTTTCAATTGGTAGAAAATTTGGAATCGGTATAATTTCATAAAATATTAAAGCAATGCATACATCAAAGGAATCAGCTAGGGAAAGTTTAAACTATTTATTGAATCATTGGAGTAATGTAGAAAACATACTTCGTATTTATGAACCTAGCACCTCATTAAAAAATATAAAAGATTGGTCTATTGAATTCAATAATAGAGCAAAAAGAGCTCGCGTTGAAATAGAGAAAAATAATTCTGACAACAGTAAACTTGCGGAGAATAAAGAAGTGCTTATCAATTTCATTAAAGAGTTTAAAAAGGCCGGGCTGTCAAATGACCAAATATATAGCCTATTAACATCACAACAAGAAATAGATACAATAGCAGAAGAAGTAGCTAATAAAACACTCATCGCTAAAGATAGAAAAAGACAAAATATACTAAATTTAACTCCCCTAATAGAAGTAGTACAAAAACTCCCCTTAGTACAAAATGCAAATAA
>CAYYNF010000237.1:0-3704 GCA_964472695.1 uncultured Flavobacteriaceae bacterium | reverse complement strand
CGTAGAGCTGAAAGAAATGTAATTTCACTTGATAGGCTTCAAAAAATAAATAAATTAATTATACAATATTTGAACCGACTTTCGGACTACTTTTTCACATTAAGTCGTTGGGTTACTGTAAAAACTAATGCTGAGGAAATTGAATGGATACCGAAATATTAAAATCGAATAGGAGGATAAAGATTAGTTCCTCCATCCTTTTACACCACCCTACTTACCGTTCTGTACAGGAACCTCTCATAATTACCTCTACTCTATATCAACTAAAATAGCTTGATAAGACCGAGAGACTTCCCATGGTAAGGTAAAATATACACTTTCTTCCCATATCTGTGCATCATTTACATTACGACCTCAGTGTAATCTTTGGACTTCGATTTATAATGCAATCTCATCCCGTCTTTATATCTGATAAAGTTCGTGTGTTCCTCAGAGCGGAAATTTGCTTTAAGATTTTCAGGTTCCACCTCACACAATGGACACCTAGCTCTCAGCTAAAAGTTGGCGCTCCCCACATTGGAATTGCAACACTAACTAGTTTATTTTACTATAAAGGCACACAAAAAAAGCCTTTCTTGAAAATCAGGAAAGGCTTTTTAAAAATTTGGCTATGAAATACTTTTTATCTAATCTCTAATGTAGGTGAGTCAGATACAGGAGTCAAATCTGGATTACGAAGATCATAAGGATTTTTTAACTTAACAGAAGCACTTACATCTCCTGTTCTATTTCCATTATCACTCAGCCAAGTATCATAATTTTTAATCTTAGTTGCTGGATACTTAGCGTAAGTTTTCTGCATACCCGCTATAAAGTTATTTGAGAACTTCATTTCTTCAGAAACTAATGAAAAATCTGTCTTAGCACTAGAGAATGCAAAACCTACAGGAAAACCTACTACTACTGAATTTTCTACAGACAAAGAAGAATTTGAATGCACATATATAGCAGCAGTATAGTTTTGATTAAACTGTGTATTTGCAGACTTCAAAGGACCAATAATGGTAAAGTTTTTAAATTGAGCATCTGTTCTTAACAGGTTAAATTTCTCTTCAACTGCTCCTCTAGAGTCTATTGCATTAGCACCGCTCTCAGCCTTTAAAGGGTCTCTGATTACTACGCCATATCTCACTGTACCTGAATACCCCAAACTTGCAGAAAAATCATCTCCGGTATTTGAAAAGCAAACCACGTGATTAGCATTCGACTTACCACCTATCCAAGATATTCCATTTCCAGCAGAATTACTTACCTGTAAGTAATCTATGTCTATACAAGATACTCCAGCTAAAGTTAAGGCACTATTTGTATGAGCCGTTAATTTAGCTCCCGCAAACTCAATTCTGGCATACTTAATACTTCCTGAACTTATAGACTCATCTTTACCTCCAAAAACTTTAGCTCCTGGCAAGCTGATCAGCTTAGACTTATAATAGTCACTTCCTAATTTTGAATTTACTTTCGAATTGTTTAACACAACAATACCGCCCCAATCTCCAGCAGCTCTTGATCCTTCTTCGAGATTAGATGTAAATATAACAGGGCTTGTTTTTGTTCCTTGAACTATTAACTTTCCTTTAGGACCTATCACTAAAGTTCCTTTCGTTTCTTTATCTCCTTTGATAACAGTACCTTCTCTAATTACTAACTCATCATTTACTGTAACTGTACCTTTCAACAAATATGTTTTGCTTGAAGTCCAGACTGTTTTTGAATTGATAGAACCCGAAACAGTCGTGTTAGCATCAGGATACGTTTTATATAGAGGACTAAAGTTTGCCCAAGTTGTCATCCAGTTTGATGACTTAAATGCACCTATATAAGTCTTATCTCCTTCAAACACTAAACGGTCATAATTAATTTTTCTAAAGCTCGCTCCTCTAGACAATTTAGAATCCTTAGATGGAGTAAATTTAGGATACCTTAAGTTATAAGGGTCTTCTAAAAGTGGCCCAGTGAAAGTAGTATAATGAAAATTTGATAATCTTGGGTTTACAAAATAATCATTTAAATCACTGTTGTTACCGTCTGCATTACCTACTGGATATCTAGATCCTACAAAGAAGTTATTTTCGAAATTTGATTTACCGGAGAAGACACCCTGTTGTGACTTGTCTGTTTTTACAAATATTCCAAAATTAAAACCTAAAATTACTGAGTTATATACACTTAGGTAAGCATCATTCCCTATTTTTATTCCTTGGCTCAATTGTCCTACTCCTTTGATATCTGACTTAGGACTAGCAATCGTAAAGTTAGAAATAGTACAATTTGTAAGCATATTCATATTGATTGAAGCAGGATTGTCATCCGACGCATAACTATCTACTTCTATACCGTTAGAACCAGAAAAATCTTTGATTCTAGGGTGTCTTAACGCTACGCCAAACTGTAAGCTACCGCTATAACCATAACTCATGTCAAAATCATCATCCTGACACTTAAAAGATATCAAATGACTTGCACTTACACTACCTCCATAAAACTCAAAAGAATCATCACTTGTAAAACTAACTTGTATGTGATCAAGTTTTGTTTTACTACCTACTGCAGCAAGCGATAATCCATTAATTTCATTAGACTCATCTATCTTTCTACCTGCAAACTCAATTCTGGTATATTGTATAACCCCTGAATTATCATCATCGATGGTACCACCATAAATACCAAGCTTAGGATCTAAACCACCTTCCATTAAGGCTTTTCCTGCTTTTCTATTAATTTTAGCTTGACCTAATACTATGATTCCTCCCCAGTCTCCAGACCTTCTTCTTCCTATCGGCATATTAGAAGTAAACACAACTGGTTTTTCTTTTGTACCCATTGATCTAATTTGAGCTCCTCTCGAAACAATCAAGGTAGCATTTGTTGATTTATCACCCCTAATCACCGTTCCTGGTTGAATATGTAAAGTAACACCTGGAGCAATATAAACTTTTCCCTTCAGCAAATATGTTTTGTGAGAAAGCATGGTATAATCATTCAAGATAGGCTTATCTATCACAATTTGAGGAGTGGCATAATTTTTTATAACAGGATTATAGTCTGTCCAACCATTAGTCCAATCAGACAAACCTACAGCACCAACATGATCTACCTTATTGAAAAAAGGAATAGAATTACAATCAGACGCTAAAGAATTGTAACCAATGAATAAAATTGCAAAGGTTATAATCTTTGAATATTTAATTATTTTTTGGTATGTAATCATAACTTGTTGTATTACTTAAATAACTTTTTGCTGTTTATGACTTATTAATCCACAAACAACGGATTAAATGTACTAAATTATACGTTAAAAAGAAATAATAGTTGTATTTTCAATACTAAACAGCAACTTCATTATCTCTCAAAGCATCATTTAGCGATGTCTTTTTATCAGTACTTTCTTTTCTTTCACCAATAATCATTGCACAAGGAACGTGATATTGACCTGCTTTAAAATCTTTAGGATAAGTTCCAGGTATCACTACAGACCTTTCAGGAACATAACCTTTATATACTACAGGTTTTTCCTTGGTAACATCTATGATTTTAGTACTAGCTGTGATACACACATTGGCTCCAATCACTGCTTCTTTCCCTATTTTCACTCCTTCCACTATAATAGAGCGTGACCCAATGAATGCACCATCTTCTATGATAACGGGAGCAGCTTGCACAGGTTCTAAAACTCCACCTATACCAACTCCACCACTTAAATG
>CAYYNF010000236.1:0-3719 GCA_964472695.1 uncultured Flavobacteriaceae bacterium | reverse complement strand
ATTGCGAACAGTCACAAAAATACAAAATGAAAGCAATTCATAATGCAAATAGGTGATAATTTAAGCTTGAACAAATAAAAAGACCTCAATAAGAGGTCTTTCTATTTGTCTATTTTTATGCGTGTATTTTTCTTTATCTTATACGATAAATACCTAGGGCACACAGTGCAGCGATTAGTAGTAATGTTGCTGCATTGGTGAGTTCTCCGTAGATAAGTAATCCGATACCAAATAGGCAACAGTATACTACTCCGAGTCCTAAAAACATAGAGGCAATATCATTAATAGGGCTTTCGGTTTTAGGGGTGTAACTTACTTTTTGTTTCGTACGTTTCAAGAAACCATCCCAACCTACACCATAAGGTTGTACTTTATGGTAAAATTCGGCAAGTACTTTATCATCAGTAGGAGGGGAGAGTAGGGTTACTACAATCCATACCACAGTAGAAATACCTGTAGAAAGGATCAATTCGATATGTGAAGGTACTGTAGTGTTGAAAACCGCTTCGTGTCCCCACTGAAACCAAACAGCTACCAGAAACGAAATGATCATACCGCTAATTTCAGAATAGGCATTTACACGCCACCAAAACCATCTTAATATAAAAATGAGTCCCGTACCAGCACCTATTTGTAATAAAATACCGAAAGCATCCATAGCGTCTTTTAAGAATAGGGCTAATATTGCCGAAAGTAACATAAGCACTATAGTGCTTAATTTACCGACTTTTACGATTTCTTTTTCGCTACATTCAGGTTTTACAAAACGTTTGTAAAAATCTAAAGCAATGTAAGAAGCTCCCCAATTTAGATGGGTAGATATAGTACTCATAAACGCCGAAATAAGCGAAGCGGTTACCAGTCCTAATAGCCCGCTAGGTAATCGGCTAAGCATGGCTGGGTATGCGATATCGTTTCCTATTAAACTAGGGTTTACGTTAGGAAAGGCTTTTTGAATACTACTTAAATCAGGGAAAATAATAATACTTGCTAGTGCAATGATAATCCACGGCCAAGGGCGTAATGCGTAGTGGGCTATGTTAAATAAGAAAGTTGCTCCTATGGCATGTTTTTCGTTTTTTGCTGATAACATACGTTGTGCAATATATCCGCCGCCACCAGGTTCTGCTCCAGGGTACCAAACACTCCACCATTGTACTGCTATCGGGATAATGAGTAGTGTTACTAGGGCTTTCTTATTATCTAGACTTGGTAAAAAGTTTAATTGACTAGCTACATTTTTATGTGCTAGTAAGTTTTCTAGTCCTTGTATTTCGGGTAGGTCTATGATGTACATAGCTGCCCACACAGCCCCTATCATGGCTATAATAAATTGTATGAAGTCTGTAATGATAACTCCTTTTAGTCCGCCAAGCATACTGTAGAAAACCGTAATAATTGAGGCGTATAGAACAGATTCCCATGCTTCGAGTCCAAATAATACACTTCCTATTTTAATGGCTGCTAAACATACCGAAGCCATAATCATTACATTAAAGAAAACCCCTAAGTATAATGCCCTAAATCCACGTAGGAATGCCGCTGCTTTTCCGCTATAACGAATCTCATAGAAAGCCAAATCGGTAAGTACCTCTGAACGACGCCACAAACGAGCGTACACAAATACGGTAAGCATACCTGTAAGTAAGAATGTCCACCATACCCAGTTTCCTGAAATTCCATCTTCTCTAATAATTTGAGTAACAAGGTTAGGGGTGTCGGCTGAAAAAGTGGTCGCTACCATTGATATTCCTAAAAGCCACCAAGGCATATTTCGTCCTGAAAGGAAAAAGTTAATACCACTTTTTGAAGCATTTTTAGATAATAGGATCCCTATGATCATGAATACTAAAAAAAAGGTGGCAATAATAATAAGGTCTATTGTAGATAACTGCATAAAATAAAGGTTAATATAAAGTACATGGTATTTGTCGTATATAACAAGTATCATGTGCTAAAATTAAATTTTTTAAAATTAAAAAGTATACCAATTGAATTACTATTTATACGGTATCATAACTTTTTAATTGGTGTTAGGGTTGCCTTTAGGTTTGTTTACAAGGTTTCCTTTACGGTCACGTGTTTTGGTGGCTCTTATTTCGGTAGGTGTAACAATGCTCTCGGTGTTGTTTAAAGTACTTTCGTTACATCTAATGTTTTGGTTATCTTTACTTCGTGAGAATATGTTAAATTTGTTTAGCTTTATATAGCCACATATAAATCCTAATACAAAGGATGTGAATACAATTACGCCTATCTCTAAGTAAATACTAGGTCTAGGGCTAATGTCTATATTTTCGAACATAATATTATTTTGAAATTAAAGTAACGCCTTCTTTATTGTTGTTATTGGGGGCACTGGTAGATTTACAATTGGTAGCTATGGGGTAGTTATTTCTGATTCGGGTTTGTACTAGTTTTGCTAGCATTATAGCTCTACTAGTATCATTGTTATTATATAGGTTACAAAAACCTTCAATTTCAAGTTTTTTTCCTTTACTATAGTGGTATTTCACGTAGTTAAAGAAGTTAGGAGGTGTTTTGAATGTGTTATTTTTAAAATATTTCCCGTCTATATAAAAGTGAGTTCCTACTACTGTGTTTCGTTTAGTTATCCGTGCTTTATTTTCCTTGTTAGGTTCTTGGGGGGTGTTTTCTTGTGCTGATATAGGGATGAGTGGCGGTAGTTTTTCTATGGCTTCAATGGTAACTTCATCTAGAATAATCGGTGTAAAGTTAAAATCGATACCTCCTTTAAATTTGTTTCTTTCGAAATCAAAATCAGCTTGTTTACTTTGTGCTTCAGTCATTACCTCAGGAATACCGAGCATACGTAGTTTTTCTATAATGAAAAGGGCTCGTTTTTCTCCTAGTGATGCTTTCTCTTCTTTGTGATAATAGCCTGTTACGGTTACTTTTTTACTTTCCTTGAAAGCGTAATTTGCGATATATACCCCATAATCTGATATCTTAGTTGAGAAAAACAGTTTTGATTGATTTTTTCTAATAAAAAAATTAGAAGGGAAATTAGCAATTTCTTTTTCCTGATCTTTTATAATTAAATTAGAGGGTTTTAAGGAAGGGGGGGTACTTTCTTGTTTGGGAAGGGGGAGAGTTATTATCTCTTCTTCACAAATTTCTTTTTCGTCTTCTATGATCGGATTTAAGTCATGAACTTTTATTTTTTCTTCTAAAGAAGTTGATAAACTGTCTATCAAAATAGTTTTCTCTTCTGTTTCGTGTAATGTATCTGAAGCTATTTCTTTTGTGATAGATTTTTGTATTTCGTTATCACTAATAGGATCTATATTCTCATTTTTGGGAACATTTGTTGTGTCCTCAATTATTTTATTATTTATAAGAGTGCTGTCAGGTTTACTTTTGGTAATTACTTTCTTAGGAGTTATGTTTTCAATTACAGCATAGGAACTTGTTTTATGTTTTTTCTCAGTTATCGTAATTTGAGATTGCTTATTTGAACTAGGAAACATAAAGTGAGTGTAATAATACACCACAATACCATACCATGAGATTAATACAAAGCATGATATAAAGAATCTTTTCATATTGTCGTTTTATACTTAAAAGGTAATACCAAATTGAAAAGTCATGAATGTTGCACATAAGTTGTTTCTTTCTTCTATAAGAAAAAAAATAATTCAACTTATTCATATCACAAATAATAATCCAATTGGTATAACAATGTATTTTGTAAAATT
>CAYYNF010000235.1:0-3732 GCA_964472695.1 uncultured Flavobacteriaceae bacterium | reverse complement strand
AAACTGCAGCACATTGTGGCTCTTCATGAAAACCTTTACATTCTGTACACTTATCAGGAACAATATAATACACCTCATCACTTACAGGCTCTTGTGCCTCATCAGCATTAGCACTTGTGCCATTTGGTAATACAATATCTCCTTCAAGATCTGTACCATCGGAATACCTCCAATCATCAGCACCTTCATAAATTGCTGTATTTGGGCATTCTGGTTCACAAGCACCACAATTTATACATTCATCAGTTATAATAATTGCCATAGCTCTTTTTTATTATAAATTTGTACAAAAATAGTTTCTATTCTTTTCAAAAACAAATAAGTCATGACTTTAAATCAACGTATTGAATCATTAGCTATCTTAGGAGCTTTTCTCGGGCAATTTTCAGAGCAGCAAGCTCAAAAAAAAACGGGAATTACTGGTAATGATACTTTTTTTGAGGTTTTTAAAACTACTTGTGAAAGTGCTCAGTATAAAAATGGCTGGTTTACTCCTAAAGAAGTTGCAAGAGCAATGGAAAATTGGTCAAAAGCACTTACAGAAAAAGAATTAAAAAAATGGGTTTCTAATTATGATATTCCTGAGCAACAAAAACAAGAAAGAAAAGATGTAGCCATTATTACTGCTGGAAATATACCACTTGTAGGACTACATGATATCGTATCTGTGCTGATCACAGGGAACAATGCTCATATCAAAACTTCATCTAAATCTGCTAATCTCGAAAAATCTGTTTGTCAATACTTGTGTGAAATCTCTCCCGAATGGAGAAATCGTATTGTTTTTCATGAAAATCGTATTGAAAATTTTGATAAAATCATTGCAACGGGTAGTAATAACACGGCAAGATATTTTGAACATTACTTCAAAAATAAAGAAAGCTTAATTCGTAAAAATCGTAATTCGGTAGCAGTACTTACAGGAGCAGAAACCTCTGAAGAACTCGAAGCTCTGGGAAAAGACATTTTTACTTATTTTGGTTTAGGATGCCGAAGTGTTTCTAAAATATATATCCCTAAAAATTACAAATTAGATACCTTTTTTGAACATATTGTAGCGTACAGTGATATCATCAACACTTCCAAATATGCCAATAATTACGATTATAACAAAGCAGTGTACCTAATGAGTTTAATTAAAGTTTATGACAATAACTTTATTACATTAAAACCTGAAGACAAAGAACTCAGCTCTCCTGTAGGGTGTTTGTTTTATGAATATTATGAAGATCGAGAAGTTCTAAAAACAAAACTTGAAACACTTTCTGAACAATTACAATGTGTGGTAAATTTTCCTGAAAACCCAAAGCATGTACCTTTTGGACATACTCAAGATCCTAAACTTATGGATTATGCTGATGGTGCAGATACTATAAAATTCTTACTTCAATAAATAATCATTAATTTTGCTGTTAATTAAGAAATTCGCAATAAATAAGATTTAAATACTATAATACCAGATATTTTACCCTATGAAAAAACATAATTTTAGTGCAGGTCCTTGTATACTTCCACAGGAAGTTTTTGAAAAAGCTTCCCAAGCAGTACTCAATTTTAACGATTCTGGGCTTTCTATTTTAGAAATTTCACATAGAAGTAAGGACTTCGTTGCAGTTATGGATGAAGCTAGAGCTTTAGCTCTAGAACTTTTAGGATTAGAAGGAAAAGGATACAAAGTCTTATTCTTACAAGGAGGAGCCAGCACACAGTTTTTAATGGTAGCTAACAATCTATTACAAAGTAAAGCAGGCTATCTAAATACAGGTACATGGAGCACAAAGGCCATAAAAGAAGCAAAACTTTATGGAGAAGTTATTGAAGTAGCAAGCTCTAAAGATGCCAACTTTAACTATATACCAACAGGCTATGAAATTCCAGAAGGTTTAGATTATTTACATTTAACGAGTAACAACACTATTTTTGGTACTCAAATTAAAGATTTCCCTACTACAAGTGCCCCATTAATTTGTGATATGAGTAGTGATATTTTCTCTAGACAACTCGATTTTTCTAAATTTGGAATTATCTATGCTGGAGCTCAAAAAAACATGGGACCTGCAGGAGCAACACTTGTGGTAATTAAAGAAAGTATTTTAAAGGAAATAGATCGAAAAATTCCTTCGATGTTGGACTATAAAGTACATTTAAGTAAAGACAGCATGTTTAATACACCTCCTGTATTTGCGGTATATACTTCTCTTCTAAACTTACAATGGCTTAAAGCTAAAGGAGGAATTGAAGCCATCGAAAAAGAAAACGAGAAAAAAGCGACACTTATCTATTCTGAGATTGACCTTAATCCATTATTTAAAGGTTTTGCAGCAGAAAAAGATCGTTCTACAATGAATGCAACCTTTAACCTTACCAAGCCAGAACTTGAAAGCACTTTTGAAAAAATGCTAAAAGAAGGAGGAATTAATGGTACTAATGGACATAGAAGTGTAGGAGGCTATAGAGCAAGTATGTACAATGCTCTTAGTATGGAAAGTGTAGGTACATTAGTAGATATCATGAGTGATCTTGAAAGAAAAGCATAATAGCCTGTTTTTAAACACGCTATTTTAGAGCTTGTTTAAAGGCATTACTTCCTGTAATCCAAAACCTTAAAATTTTGAATTACAGTTCGTATTCCCCTTAAAAAAGCTCTTATCAATAATTAAATACAAATTAAAGATTATATACATCTGGAGAAGCACACAACCTTCTCTTTTAATTCATTACAACGATGAAAATTTTAGCTAACGACGGTATCTCACAAAAAGGAATTGATGCCTTAGAAAAATCAGGATTTGAAGTTATTACAACTACTGTAGCTCAGAACCAACTTATAAACTATATCAACGAAAACAGTATTGTTGCTCTTTTAGTACGAAGTGCAACCACTGTAAGACAAGATCTTATCGATAGCTGTCCTTCTTTGAAAATCATTGGAAGAGGTGGTGTTGGTATGGATAATATTGATGTAGAATACGCTCGTGAAAAAGGACTTAAAGTAATTAATACACCTGCGGCTTCTTCAGAATCGGTGGCTGAACTTGTTTTTGCTCACCTTTATGGTGCTGTTCGTTTCCTACATGATGCAAACCGACAAATGCCTCTTGAAGGAGATAAAAATTTCAAAGGACTTAAAAAAGCATACGCAAAAGGTGTAGAGCTTAGTGGAAAAACTCTTGGAGTTATTGGTTTTGGAAGAATTGGACAAGCTACTGCTAAAATTGCTCTTGCAATTGGTATGAAGGTAATATACTTTGATCCTTTTACTAAAAATGCTTCTCTTAGTATTAGTTTTTACGATGGACAATCGGTAACTTTTGAATTAGAAAGTACTACTAAAGAAGAAGTATTAAAACAAGCAGACTTTATTACACTTCATGTACCTGCACAAAAGGAGTATGTAATCGGTGAAAAAGAATTCGAAATTATGAAACCTGGAGCAGGAATTGTAAATGCTGCTCGTGGTGGAGTTGTCGATGAAGTAGCTCTTGTAAAAGTTCTTGATAAAAAGCATATTTCTTTTGCTGCTCTTGATACTTTCGAGAATGAGCCAAAGCCAGAAGTGCAATTATTAATGCACAACAAAATATCTTTAACTCCTCATATCGGTGCAGCTACAAGTGAAGCTCAAGATCGAATTGGAGTAGAATTGGCAACTCAAATTATAGAAATACTTAAATAGTTCTTTTTTAAAATAGAAGAACTTAGAGCTATTGGAATAAAAATCCGCTATTAGAA
>CAYYNF010000234.1:0-3744 GCA_964472695.1 uncultured Flavobacteriaceae bacterium | reverse complement strand
CATTTGGATAATGGAGAAAAATTCACCTTTGCTGTCGCATTAGATACTAAAGCTAATAGAAATAGCTCTATAGCCATTATAGGAGCTGGACCTGGTGACGAAGAACTGATTACCGTAAAAGGGAAACAATACCTACAGGAAGCCGACTGTGTACTATATGCAGGAAGTTTAATTCCCGAAGAGATGACGAACTGGTGTAAACCTGAAGCTATTGTTAGAAACTCAGCAATGATGACTCTTGAGGAGCAAATTGAAATCATGAAAGAGCATTACAAAAAAGGAAATGCTATTGTGCGTTTACAATCAGGAGACCCTTCATTATACGGAGCTATACAAGAACAAATGACCATCTTTGACGAGCTTGGAATGGACTATTTTATTGTTCCTGGAATTTCAGCGTTCAGTGCAGCTGCGGCAGTACTAAAATCTGAATTTACCATTCCTAAAGTGGTACAATCTATCGTATTGACACGTGGCGAAGGAAAAACGCCAATGCCTTCTAAAGAAAGCATAGGTGCTTTTGCAGCTACTAACGCCACTATGTGTATTTTTTTAAGTGCAGGAATTGCAAAGAAAGTACAGCAAGAATTACTAGAACATTTTACTCCTGAGACTCCTGTAGCAGTAATGTATCGTATCTCATGGAAAGATGAAGAAATTTATCAAGGTACTTTAGAAAACCTTGCCAATATTGTTAAAGAAAGTAAGAAAACGCGAACCGTACTCATCGTGGTAGGTCATGCTATTGGTGCTCGAAAAAATCGTTCTGAACTTTACAACCCCGAATGGAAACATATTTTTAGAACAAACAAGAAATTTGTGATCAGTGAATAAACGGATTTCAGTATTAAAAAAACAGCAATTATGATACTTGTGTTTGGAGGAACTACAGAAGGCAGAAAAACCGCAACCTTATTGGAAGGTATGGGGCTGCCTTTTATATATTCTACCAAAACAAAAATTGATTTTTCTGAGACTGAAAATAGCAGGTATAGATATGGAATACTCGAAGGAAAGGAGTTATCAGAATATCTTGAAAAGGAAAATATCAAACTCATTATTAATGCTGCACATCCTTTCGCTAAGATTTTACATGAGAATATTGCTCGTGTAGCTGAAATTAGAAAGATCCCTGTGTTGCGTTTTGGACGTAAGATATTACCTCGACAAGAGCATCACTTAGTTTCTTATGTTGATAGCTATGAAGAAGCTATAAGTTTATTTGACCCTCAAAAAAAGTTATGGGCACTTACGGGGGTGCAATCGATTATACTCCTAAAATCGTGGTGGCTAAAACAGCCTACATTTTTCAGAATACTGGATAGACCTGAATCCTTAGCAATGGCAAAAGGCTTTGGCTTTCCAGAATCACAATTAATTTTGGGCTTAACTTCAAATAAGGTGACAGAAGAAATCTCTTTAGTAAAAAAACACCAAATAGGTATGTTACTTACAAAAGAAACAGGGAATAGTGGTTTTCTCAACACGAAAATTCAGGTGGCTTTACAAATGAATATCCCTATTATTATCATAAAATCGCCTGAAATCTCAGATACTTTCGAACAGGTATTTAGTACTGAAACCCTAAAAACGCATTTAGAGAATAGTTCCTATTGTTTCACCAATAAACTTAATAGATAATATGAGCTTAAGAAAGATTCCTAAAGGTCCATTAAGAGAAGGGTTTACTACGGGTACTTGTGCTACTGCGGCAGCTAAGGCAGGACTTAAAGCAATAATCCTGCAACAAAATATTGATACCGTAAAAGTACACTTACCTATAAGCAAAGTTATCGAGTTACCTATACACCAATGCTCCTTCACGCAAAATAGTGCTAACTGTTCCGTAATCAAAGATGCTGGCGATGATCCCGATGTGACCAATGGAGCTGAAATTGGATGTTGCTTAGAGCTTACTCAGGAACAGGGTATTAAATTCAAAGCAGGAGAAGGTGTAGGTACTGTAAGCTTAAAGGGACTAGAACTCGCTATTGGTGAACCTGCAATAAACCCTGTACCTCGGAAAATGATTCAGGGTGCACTACAAAAATTACTACATGACTACGACTTAGAATTTGGAGTTTTAGTAACTGTTTATGTGACCAATGGTCGCCAATTAGCAAAACGTACCCTCAACGAACGTGTAGGTATTATTAACGGTCTTTCTATTTTAGGAACAACAGGTATTGTTAAACCCTACTCATCGTCATCTTATATCGCTAGTATCGAACAAGGAATTGATGTAGCAGTTTCAAACGGTGCTAAAGAATTAGTTATCAACTCAGGTGCAAGAAGTGAGAAATTTCTACATGAAAAATTTAAACACTTGCCCAACTATGCTTTTGTACACTATGGTAACTGGATAGGAGAAACCTTAAATAAGATTAACTCCTCACCTATCAATAAAGTAAGTATTGGAATTATGCTAGGTAAAGCAGTAAAACTTGCCGCTGGTATTACAGATACGCATAGCTGTGTATCGAGTTGGGATAAAGATTTTGTAATAAAACTAGCAAAAGAGGTTGGTTACGATAATGAGGAAAACATCAGGGAACTAAATATGGCAGGACGTTTAATAGAGTTATTCGACTTTGAACAGCAATCCCCTTTTTTTCAACTATTACTGAAACATTGCTATCAACATACGCACAAAAAAATAAAACAGGTAGACTTAAATATCTATCTCATTCACAAAAATGGCACACTAATAAAATACAATAAAAAATGACATTAACCTCACTAATAAGACCTTTGATGGCTGGAATTCTACATTCCTTTGAGCCAGATCATGTAACAGCAGTTTCGGTATTAGCTACCGAGAATGCTATAAATAAAAAAAAGGTAAACTTCTTGACAGCTTTAAAAGCCTCACAATGGGCTTTTGGACATTCGGTAACTTTATTACTTTTCGGAGGAATCGCATTGTTCTTTAAAAGTATTGCTTCGTTAGTGATTGACGATATCTCTTTTTATGCTGAAGCTAGTGTAGGACCAATTATGATCTGGTTAGGTATTGTTGCTATTCGTAGAAATCATGAAATCAACGAGACTGTAAAAATTCATAAAAAGATAGAACCTCACGAACACGAACTTTCTAACCCCATTCACCTACATGGTACAAAAGGCGAAGAAGTTGCTGTAAACCCTATGAATAAATCTTTTTGGATTGGCATGCTACACGGTTTAGCGGGTACAGGTGGAGCATTGACTTCTGCTCTCGTACTAAGTAGTCCTACAATCATGGATGCAGTCACTATTCTAGCTGTTGAATCGATAGGGATTATATTAGCTATGGGAATTTATAGTTACGTACTTATTTATGTTATGAGCCGATTTTTAGAACGTAACTTATCTATATTCAAATGGATGAATGGTGTTGCAGGAGCAGCCTCTATAATCATCGGTATTTTGTGGATTTATAATACATTAATAGCGTAATACTATGAACTCAAATCACAGTACAAGTAACTTTCCTTTTTCAGCAATAGTAGGACAAGAAGATTTTAAACTAGCACTCATTCTGAATTTAATAGAACCTAGTATCGGAGGGATTCTCGCTGTTGGAGATAAAGGTACTGGTAAAACTACTTTGATCCGTTCTCTAGCTAAACTAATGTCTAGTGACAACCCAATGCCTTTCGTGAACTTACCAATTGGTGTATCTGAAGATCGTTTGCTTGGCAATATTCTGTTAGAAACTTTGATTAATGAAAAGCGAGAAGTAATTCAGCCAGGACTGATGGC
>CAYYNF010000233.1:0-3765 GCA_964472695.1 uncultured Flavobacteriaceae bacterium | reverse complement strand
CAATAGAATCTCCATCTACTATAGTAGCATTACTATCGAATATTGAAGGCTCTGAGCTCCCTATAATATCAGAAGATACCAATTCGTTATCTATAGAATATTTAATTTGCTCCACCAATTCACCATCTAGTGCACTCTCTTTTAAAACTTTATTAATCTCTTCCACAGTAGTTGCTCTATTAAGCTGTAATTTTAATATGGCCAAAGAACCATTAGGTACTGGTACACGGATAGCGTTAGAAGTTAACTTTCCTTCAAGTGCAGGTAGTGCTTTAGCCACTGCCTTTCCAGCTCCTGTTTCTGTAATAACCATATTCAATGCTGCTGCTCTACCACGACGGTATTTACTATGCATATTATCCACTAAATTTTGGTCATTCGTATAGGCGTGTATAGTTTCTAAATGTCCTTTTTTTACACCAAAATTATCTTCTAATACTTTTAATACAGGTGTAATTGCATTAGTTGTACAAGAAGCTGCCGAGAAAATATCAACCTCATCAGGGTTATTATCTTTGTGGTTTACCCCATGTACAATATTTGGAATCCCCTTTCCTGGTGCTGTTAATAAAACTTTGTCAGCTCCCTTAGCTTTAAGATGCCTAGTCAATGCTTCTTCATCCCTAAAAGCACCTGTATTATCAATAATTAAAGCATTATTAATACCGTATTTAGTATAATCAATATCTTCAGGTTGCGATGCGGAAATAAAGAATACTGTAGCACCGTCAATAACAAGTGCTTTTCGTTCAGCATCTACTTTCACAGTTCCCAAGTAGTTACCATGAATAGAATCTGTTTTTAATAGAGATGCTCGTTTTTCTAGTACTGCTTCATTGATTTCTCCTCGAGTTACAATAGCACGTAATTTTAACTGAGAGCCTCTTCCTGTACGATTTCCTAACTCACGAGCCAAAAGACGTCCAATTCTACCAAATCCATACAATACTACATCTTTAGGTGCAATAGCTTCACTAGAGTCGACAGTATTCAGTTGCTCTCTTACAAAGTCGACATGCGATATATCTGTTCCCTTTGATAACGTTAAAAGGTGATACTCGTAACTTAGCCTACCAATGTCTAACTTAGCTGGAGGAAGATCCATTTCTTGTATAGCTTCCGCAATCTTTAAGGTATCTACTATAGAAATAGGTTTCTCTACAAATTGCTCCGCGTAATCTATCAAGTTGAGTACTTCACTAACTCTTCTGTCATAAAGCACTTTTTTAAACAATACCAATTCAATTGATTTTTCATACCTTAAATCATTCACTACAGTAATAAGATTTGTAGTGATTTTTCTTAGCTTAGATTGGCTAATAATTTGCTCTTCGTAATTTACAAGTGTTGCCATAGCATTGTAATTAATATTATTTTTCTGCTAATCTATAAACTTCAAACGATTTCGTTATTATTATTTATTATTTTTATTCAAAAAAAACTTATTCAAAGTAAAAATATTATTTTTCTCATATAATTATTGTTTTTTTAGAATTTATATGTGTTTTTCATCTATTTATTTGAAAATATTTCATTTCATTTTTTGTGTTTTTTTAATATTCTACCACCTGATTACACTTTAAAACCATCTTTTTGGTTCAAAAAAACGAAAATCTACTTATTTAATTACGAAATATTAAAAAAAACTAATTTCAATAACCGAAAACATTTTATTTATTTCACATTGTTTTACCCTCTGATCAACATGAACTAATAACACTTTATTAAAATTATTGGTTCTCGGAAAAAAAGAGTGTAGAGTTATACGGACGCCACCAACACTCTTACTCTCAAATTTTGAAAATTGGTGATTCCACAAGATATTCTTTGCATATATCTAATTCCATTATTGAGTCCTTCGGTAATCGCATTAGATTAGTTTTCGACTCCAAAATTTGAGATTTCTGTCTTCCAATTATTCAAAGTTTTCAAGAACTTATTTAAAGGTTTGTATTCAAGATTTTTTGCTTTTTCACCCCAATCATTTAGAGATATTTCGAGTTCCTTTTGAGATTTAGCTACATCAAAAGAGGTATTAAATTGCTCACGTAATTCGTAAATTTTTTCTAGTTCTGGAGACTGCTCAAAGGCAAGTTTTAGTGCCTTTTTTTCTTTATCAGTACACTTATCATTACGCTTAAAAAGTGACCATTTCAAATGCTTAAAACATGCCTCTTTTGCTTTTGATTTTCTCAGAAACTTACGCTTGGAATCCAATACTTCATTAAGTGATTTTACGACATGAAAGCGATCAATAACTACGTAGCAATTAGGAAAACATTCTTTTGCAGCATTAATATAACCTTTCCAAATATCGCATGCAATAGCGATAATTTGATTGCAAAAATCTACCCCAAGAGATTTAAAATGAGCTACTAAAGTTTCTTTTTTACGATCTGAAAGAATGTCGATTTGTGTACCTCGTTCCAAGTCTGTTAGCACACAACAGTAGCCTGCTTTACCTTTACGTCTAGAAATTTCATCGATACCTAACTTACGCACATTCTTATAGCGTTCTGCTGTTTTTACTTTTTTCTCTGCTATTTCATAGTATAGATTTTGAACGGTACGTGTATGCATATTACACAAAATACCAACCTGAGAAAACGGTTGTTTTTCACACATTTCAAACACCCATTTTGATTGTCGTTGAGTGTACAATTTACCACTAACTACCCAGTTAGGATGATCATAGAAATAGCGATGACAGGTCGGACAGAAAAACTGAGGAATCTTTACTAGTAACCAAACCTCTTTTCCTGATATATTTAAGTCTTGATATTTACGTAATTGACGCTGATGGATAACACCAGTAGGCTCTCCACAATTAGGGCATTTAGAAACCGATTTATGATATTCTCCTTCAAAAATAATTTTAGTGGGTTTCTTATCGATTGAAGTAATTTTGAAACCTTCTAGATTTAGTAAATCTTCGTAAAATGATAGTTCGTCCATGAATCAAAGATAGCATTTCACCCCATTTTTCCGAGAACCGCCTTTTTTACAACATTCTAAATACTTTTGTAGGGGTACTTAAAGTATGCAGAATCTTATATAGAAGCCAACCGAAATATAGGTTGTACTTGGGGGGGATTATCAAAAGAAGAAGGCTTTATAGATAATTTCTTGAAAAGTCTAAATGTTTCAGGGTTGCTAGAGTCAACAGTAATGTCAAGAGAGTCCTCTGAGCAAGTAAGTAGTCAGAGAAGAGATACTAAGCAACATCAAGAAGGTTCTAGGAAGAAGATGTTAATTTCCTAATAAGTATCATTTGTGATTTAGTGTCTTGAAGTATATAAATAGGCGTATTCCAAATTGAAATACGCCTATTTTGTGTTGAATTCAATTGCTATTATACTAATTCAAAGCTTTGTTTTGCAATTTCAAGTTCTTCGTTAGTTGGTATCACGAGAACTTTTGTGTTGCTTTCATTAGATTGGATTTCTCTGATTTCACCAGATCTTATTTCGTTTTTGTCTTTATCGAGATTAATACCTAAATATCCTAGATCTTGGCAAATTAGGTCTCTCATAATATCAGAGTTTTCACCTACACCTGCTGTGAATAGTATGGCATCTACACCATTAAGTACAGCAGCATATGCTCCAATAAATTTTTTGATACGATATGCATTTAGTTCAAGTGCATTTTGACAAACTGAATCTCCGCTTATAGCATTGTCTTCTATATCGCGCATATCACTAAGTCCTGTGAGTCCTTGCATACCACTTTCTTTATTAAGTATTTTGTTGGTTTCGGAAAGGT
>CAYYNF010000232.1:0-3775 GCA_964472695.1 uncultured Flavobacteriaceae bacterium | reverse complement strand
CTATTATTATAATATCCTTTATAAATAAAAGGTTTAATTAATTTCTATTATAAATCATATTGTAAAACCACAATTTAATAATAGACAGAATGATACTAAATATCAAAACAAGAAATGGCGTATTAAACTCTATGGAACGTTTGGTTCGCGAAAACGCACAAGCTATCCTAGATGCCAATACAATAGATATGAATAGCTACAATGGCGATGATTTAGCTATGGGTGACCGTTTGAAAGTAGATGATGCTAAAATTGAGGGTATGATTGATTCTCTTTCTCAGTTAGCAGCGTTAGAAGACCCTGTCGGTGTGGAGCGATTTCGTTTTACACACGATAACGGAATGCAAGTATATAACCGTACCGCTTCTTTTGGAACCGTAATGATTATCTACGAATCAAGACCCGATGTAACTATCGAAGCTGGTGGAATTGCTTTTAAATCTGGAAATAAAATTTTATTAAAAGGAGGAAAAGAATCTATCAACTCAAACCTTGCTATTGTAGATTTATGGCACAAAGCTTTAAGTGAAAATGGTGTAGATAACCCTACTGACTGGGTAGAGTACCTTAACTACAACCGTACAGAAACACAGGCTTTTCTTGAGAATCCAACACAACCTATTGATCTAATTATTCCTAGAGGTGGTGAACGCCTAATCGAGTTTGTGAAACAAAATGCAAAATGTCCTGTAATTGTTAGTGGACGTGGTAATAACTTTGTGTACGTACATCAGGATGCAGATCAAGATATGGCTTTGGATATTATTATTAATGCTAAGACCGCTAAGATATCAGCGTGTAATGCTGTTGACAAAGTCATTATAGACGAAAACTTACCTAACAAAGAAGTGTTTACCCAAAAATTACTTAACCGCCTTGCTGAGGCTAAAGTAGAAATCTTAGGAGATAGTAGCCTTACAAGTTATCAAAACGTAACACAAATTAATGGTGATGCGATTTGGTATGAGGAGTTCTTAGACTACAAAATTGTAATAGGAAGTATAAAAAACACTGAATCAGCGATCGAAATGATCAATAAATACTCAGGTGGACACTCTGCTAGTATTGTTACAGAAACACAAGATGCGGCAGACACTTTTATGGCTGCAGTAGATTGTGGTGCCGTATACCACAATGCTTCCACTCGATTTACTGATGGTTTCCAATTTGGTTTAGGTGGAGAGTTAGCTATTGGTACTGACAAATTACACCAACGTGGACCTATTGGACTACAACACTTGGTTACTAACAAATGGTATGTACATGGGAACGGACAAATCAGATAGTAAACGTTGTATTCTTTTAAAAATAGGTAGTAACACCCTTACCAAAGGAACTGATGTTATTTCTAGAGACAAAATCGCTGATATTGCTCGACAGATTTCAAAACTGCAAGATCAATATCAGTTTGTCATTGTAAGTTCGGGAGCTATTACGGCTGCTAAAGAATTTGTAGAACTAGATAATACCAACTCAAAAATTGAGGTGAAACAAGCTTTAGCTAGTATTGGACAACCTTTCTTAATGCGTTTGTTTCAAGAAACTTTTGCACATTACAATCTACTAACATCACAGTGCTTGCTTTCGTATGCTGATTTTGAAAATGAGAAAACGCAAAAGAACATCTCTAATACGATTCGTGTATTACTAGATAATAATTATATCCCTATTATTAACGAGAATGATACTGTCTCAACTGATGAAATTAAATTTGGAGATAACGACAAGTTAGCAGCACTAACCTCAGCGCTTCTAAAAGTAGATCTGTGTATGATTGCTACCAATACCGATGGTATTTACACAAAAGCTTCTATGGGGAAAGGTACTCCTGAAACTATTAAAAAAGTACTAGATATCGAAACTCTGATTAATGAGGTAAGTGATGAAAAATCATCACATGGTACAGGAGGTATGGAGTCTAAAATTGTTGCTACAAATATCAACCATAAAGCGAATATTGATACTTGGATTGTAAATGGCCACAAAGACAATTTCATTACTGATGCTATAAAAAATAAAAGTGACTTTACAAAAATTTTAGGGTATAAGAATAGTGTAATAGACACATAACAATATAAAGGTAGTAATTGAATTACTACCTTTTCTTTTTAATTTTCGGCATGATCGATTATCCCACTACCAAAATCTATCCTGTTCAATAAGTGCGGTAAGTTCCTCTAAAGAAAATGAAGCATATTTTAGTTCTAGTTGTTTTCTTATTAAAGTAACCTTATCAATTTCTAAACCTGAAATACTACTAATTAAATGATCTTCTAAACCATTCTTAATAGAAAGAACAGCGGTAAGTAACTTCCCTATTTCAAGACCCTCTTCTTTTCCCTCGATCTTTCCTTCAATCTTTCCTTCATCAAAGGCAGTATCTAGGGAGTTTTTCAAATCACGATAGGACTTTAAACTATCTTCATAAGAGCGGATTTCTTTTTTCGTAAACGTAGCTATTTTGGCTACCTCAAATACTTTTTGGAAAACCGATTCTTGTAACTTCTCGGGTAAACGATGTAACTTGCTTAAGTTTTTTAAAACGTATAACCACTTATCAAACTTCGTTTCTAACTCATCTATTGACTTGTTGAACTTCGGCATCTCGAAGTAAATAAACGTTAATTTATCATAAAATACCTTGTTCGTTTCAATGTCTTTTAACTGAATATCGTAACGGTATTTACTCGGGTCATCCTTATCTTCGTCAAAAATAAAATCCAAAATACCTATCGTATAAACTGGACTCAACTTATAATTCCACTCCGAACGCTTGGCTTGTTCTTGTATCGGAAAACTAGCATAATATACACTGCGATCTTTAAAGTAATTTTGCTTACTCTTTTGCATTTCGACTACAAACTTTTCACCTCGTTCGTTCTCACAATAAATATCAAAAATAGCTTTGCGATCAATAGCCGTTTTGCCTAAATGCTCATTTTTCAAATACGTCAAATCAACAATCTCCCCTTCTTTCTCTCGCAATACTTCATTCAGGAAATCTAACAATAAATCTTTGTTGAGCTCTTCGCCAAACAACTTTTTGAAACCAAAATCAGTAAATGGATTGATGTATTTTTCCGTAAGAAATGTCATAGGGTACTACTTAAAAAAGATCTTCACAAAGATAAGTGTTTTTTGAGTATTTAAGATTTAGAAGGGAAATAACTCCGTTAAGTAAGTACCCGTAGAAATAGTTCGGTGTTTACAGCTCCCCTAGTCTTAATGCCCCCATAGAACTTAACAAGGTATTCTAGTCTTGTTTATTGGTGTTACAGATACTTAGATTGTTGTCAGTAATTTCTATTTCTTAGATGGGGAGCTTTTAATAGTACAGTCAATTATTTCTACTTTTATATTCATCCTACGTGGAATATATTTTATTAAATAATTTTTGAGACTATTTATTGTATCATATTTTCTTGGTTTATGGAAACTTTCATTCTTAGATTCAACAGATAAATGCACTCTTAAAGATTTGATTGATTCAAGTTACAAACGAAACTTTATCGTAAATCATATTATTTGATAACTGATGTTACGCAGCATTTTGTGTTATTTGATTATTTGTTGTTGATAACTCGTCAAGTTTTTTCCAAGCGGCTTTTGTTGCCACTACCCACATTTGTTTTTTTAAAGCATAGTGATTAGTGTTTTTGCTAATTTTGAGTGTTTCAAGTTTAATAAAAGCTATCATTGAGGCGGTAAAATGTGCTTTTTGAGTTTTTTCCTTCTTTGTAGGTGATTTAGCGAAAGCTGTATTATTCTTTATAGA
>CAYYNF010000231.1:0-3782 GCA_964472695.1 uncultured Flavobacteriaceae bacterium | reverse complement strand
GTTAAGTACTACCCCTTATGGATATCTATGGAAGCAAGAGTTGCCATCAGGAATTGATCATATTATTGCAAGAAGTTATGATCTCAATGAATTGTCAGATCACTTTGAAGATGATGATTATTTTCTTTTTAGAGGTACGGGGACAAAAGAGTTTTGTGCTTTAGCTATGAAAATAACAAGGTCACAACCTTTAAAACAAGTACTAAATAGTTTAAAATTAGAGCTTAATAAAGCACAGGGTTTATCTCAATCTACTGGATACGGTAAACCTACTCTATATCGTAAGGGTAGAGGGGGGATCTAGTCTCTTCTATTATTTTTAATTGGTATTTAGTTTTAAAAAAACAAAACCGTCTAAAAATAATTTTAGACGGTTTTGTTTTTAGTGTCAATTGAAAAAGAGCTTCAATTGGAATTATTTTTATTTCAATATAGAAACAATTTGACTAGCTAATTCTAAACCAATACGGTCTTGTGCTTGTGTAGTAGCAGCACCAATATGTGGAGTTAAAGAAATTTTGCTGTGCATCAATAACTTTACTTCAGGAGTAGGTTCGTTTTCAAAAGTATCTAAACCAGCAAATGCTAATTTACCACTATCTAAAGCTTCAACAAGAGCAACTTCGTCAATTACACCACCACGTGCTGCATTGATGATTGCTGATCCTTCTTTCATTAAGTCAAATTCAGCTTTCCCGATAACGTACTCTTTTTGAGCAGGAACGTGTAAAGTTACAAAGTCAGCTTGTTTTAATACCTCTTCTTTAGTTAAGCTATTTAATTTAAAGCTTACTGTCTGTCCGTCAAAAAAGCTTAAACTTAATTCAGCAGATTCAGTAAAAGGATCAAAGTATATTACGTTCATTCCAATAGCTAAAGCTATTTTAGCTGTTGCTTGTCCGATACGTCCAAATCCGATTACTCCAAGAGTTTTCCCGCTAAGTTCAGTACCTTTAGCGTAGTTCTTTTTTAATTGCTTGAATTTACTTTCTCCTTCAAGAGGCATATTTCTGTTAGCATCATATAGGAAACGTACTCCTCCGTAAAGGTGTGCAAATACTAATTCTGCTACAGACTCTGAAGAAGCAGCAGGAGTATTAATTACAGATAATCCTTTTTCTCTAGCGTATTCTACGTCGATGTTGTCCATACCAACACCACCACGTCCGATAATTTTTAAGCTTTCACAAGCGTCAATAATATCTTTACGAACTTTAGTAGCACTTCTTACTAGTAGTGCTACGATTTGATTTTCGTTGATAAAATTGATTAATTGTTCTTGTGCAACAGTTGTAGTTAGTACTTCAAAGCCTTCTTTGCTTAATGCGTCAATTCCACTTTGAGAAATACCGTCGTTTGCTAATATTTTCATACTATATATACTTTTTCCTTTATAATATTAAGCTTTTCTTTCTAATTCACTCATAATATCTACTAATGCACCTACACTTTCAATAGACATAGCGTTGTACATACTAGCTCTGTACCCACCTACGCTTCTATGACCATTGGCACCATTAATGTTACCTTCTTTTAATAAAGCATCAAAAGTTTCTTTAAGTTCAGGTTTTACTAGGTTGAAAGTAGCGTTCATCGGAGAGCGATCTTCTTCAGCAGCAAATCCTTTGAAAAGAGGGTTAAGGTCAATTTCAGAGTAAATTAACTTTGCTTTCTTTTCGTTTTCTTCTTCAATAGCAGCGATACCTCCTTTAGCTTTTAGCCATTCCATATTTAACATAGATGTATATATAGAGAACACAGGAGGTGTGTTAAACATACTATCTTTACTTAAATGGATTCTATAATCTAACATTGAAGGGATCTTTCTGTCAATTTCTTTTAAGATATCTTCTTTTATCACTACTAAAGTAGCTCCTGCTGGACCAATGTTCTTTTGAACACCCGCATAAATAATAGAAAATTGTGAGAAATCTAATTGGCGAGAAAAGATATCACTACTCATATCACAAACAATAGGGGCTCCACCACTTACGAAGTTTTTAACTTGTGTTCCGAATATAGTGTTGTTACTTGTGTAGTGTATGTAATCTAAACCTTCTGGAACTTCGTACCCTTTTGGTATATAGTTAAAGTTAGCATCTTTTGAAGAAGCTACTTCGATAACTTCACCAAATAATTTAGCCTCCTTAATGGCTTTTGAGCTCCAAGAACCTGTATTTACGTAACCAGCTTTATTTTCTAATAAATTATAAGCAGTCATCAAGAATTGTGTACTAGCACCACCTTGAAGAAAAAGAGCTTTGTATCCTTTACCCTCAAGTCCTAGTAATTCAAGAGCCAAAGCACTTGCCTTATCCATTACTTCAACAAAGTCTTTGCTTCTGTGAGAAATTTCTAAGATAGAAAGTCCTGAGTTATTAAAGTCTAATACTGCTTGAGATGCTTTCTGAAACACCTCTTGAGGTAAAATACATGGACCTGCGCTAAAATTATGCTTTTTCATAAGTGAATTTTAAAATCAATTACATATCAACTGATTAAAATATGCCTAATCAGTCTTCAATTTGTGGAAGCAAATTTCTAAAATATCTTTGTTTTAACCGCATGATTTTCAAAAATTATGCGTTAAATTTTTAACATAAACTCAATTGTGTCCGTATTATCTGCGTAATCACTGAGTTTTGGTTGTTGTGTTTCCCCGAAAACGACATGATTTTTATTGCTTTTTAAGTTTACAACGCATTGTAATAGCTTTTCGTCGGCTTCAAATTGCTCTTCTAAAACAGCGATATCGTCATAATATTCGTAAAATAAACTGGCAATTGGAGAACTATAACTAGGGTCTTCTTTTAAAATTAAAAAGCCGTTATCTAGTAATTTGAAATTACTCATTAAGTATACAGCCTTGTTATAATCGTAGTTATTTATGTACTTTTCTTCGTTAATAACTTCTTTAAAATGATAAAAGGCTTCAAATAAGTTCTTGAAATCGTAGTTTTTAGGTACAAATAGTTTAGATACACTACGGCATCCCAGTCCGTAATATCTAAATACATCTTCACCCAATGAGATCAGGTTTTCTTTAGATTCTTTTCCTGTAAGTACTGCTACTGAATTACGGTTCTTACGAATAATAGAAGGTTTTTCTTTAAAGTAGTATTCAAAGTAGCGAGCGGTATTGTTACTTCCTGTAGCAATAACAGCATCAAAGTCCTTGATAAGATCTTCTGTGAAGTTTATTTTTGATGTAAAGCGATCATCAATAGTACATAGTACTTTTGTAATAAGCTGTATTAATAATTTGTCATTACTAGAGCATTTTATTAATACCTCATGTCCTGTAAGTAAACTACACAATAGGTCATGAAACCCTACCATAGGAATATTTCCTGCCATAATGATGGCTACTTTCTTAGACTCCTTTTGTTGTGAAAAATCATAAGTCGATAGCCACTGATTTAATTTTTCAATAGTTAAGGTTTCTGCCCAGTTTTTAATACAGTAAGTTACTTCTTTAGGAGTAAACCATCCATTTTTATGTACTAAAGTGTTACTCACATCTTTTAGATCGAGCAAGTATTTCGTTATTGTTTCGTTATAATGTTCAGTTTTCTCGTCTGAAAAAGCTGAAAAAAAATCTCCTAAAGCAGCAAAAGCAGCAATTCTTTCATTTAAAGTCATTAGCTATTTGTATTTAAAAGGTGAAGGCTTTATTTTTGTTACAAATTTAGAATAAAATTAACTATGGCAATTATAATAACTGATGAATGTATAAATTGTGGTGCTTGTGAGCCAGAATGTCCAAATACTGCTATTTATGA
>CAYYNF010000230.1:0-3798 GCA_964472695.1 uncultured Flavobacteriaceae bacterium | reverse complement strand
TTTAAACCTGCGCAGCCTATAAAATCGCCTGTTTTTTTGTCCTCAATAGCCCATCTACCAATACCATGTTGTTCATATTGATTTCTAATATATTGGATGGCTTCTTTAGCTTGCTCCATAGTTTGAATCGGCTGATTTCCTAGATATTTATGTACATCAGGGTCAGAGTCTAGAGCAAACATACCTTGTAGGTCTTCGTGCTCTATATCTCTAAGAAGAAAACGATCGGTTTCAAGATGGAGGTTCATGATTATGGTATTTTAATTTGCTTTATCTATTAGGGAAACCTAAACATATAAAACTTATAGATTTTAATTTGGCCATTTTTGAACTCTCCAGTTCCTCTGTTGTACTTGCTCAATTGCTTCATTGAAAATTTTGATATATTCTTCTTTATATTCTAAAAAGTAAGGAGAATCGTAATATTGGTTATTTGGATTTTGAGTTTGCTCAATAGCATATTCAAGATTGGTTTTTGCTCTTAAATGAGATCCTTCATTATACAAAAGCCAGGCATATTCATAATATTTTTCTGGATGATTGAGCGCTTTATTTTCAGTTTGTATCCTTGTTCTTTTATATAAAGTACTTTCTTTGGTTACCAATAATATGGTGAAAATTAAAATTAGAACACCAGAAACTACAGTGTGGGTAGTCGGGTTTTCCCGAAACTTTATAAGTACTACAATTATTCCTATAATCATACTTATGACAGATGCGATAACAAGCTCTTCAGCACCGGGCCAATACAATGATTTAAAGCAATACGATAAACTATAATAACCGAGTATGATATATAAAATACTTTCACGTATTTTTCTTTTTGTTACTAAACAGTAAATGAAAATTACTATTGAAAAAATGGTAGTATTGATGCTTCCCACAATAACCATTTGATTCCCTCCCGGCCAATACATTAATTTAAATAAAAAACCTAAGTATAGAATTATAGGAATAACTAGCATGCTTGCTTCTATTCGATGTCTTTTTTTTATGAAGGCTATTATTCCATAAATTGGTGAAAAGGTGACCAAGATTAAAACCCCTAAAATCAATGTTATATTTCCGCCAGGTAATGCGATAAACATTTTAGATAGTATTCCGAATACTATTAAAGCAAAAGAAAATAAAAGTATATAACGAATAGCTTTCATAGGTTTTAGTTTTGTAATTGGTTAATATAATGTTTTGAAAAACATATAAAATACATTTTCAACAAAAAAGATATAGCAAATAGCCTTCCCTAAGCATCGGGATCGATTATTATCGAGGTAATACCATAAAGCTACACAATATTAGCGTACTAATTTTTGATTAATTCTACTAGATGCTAGTAATGAGGCTACACATCCGATAACTACAATAGTTAAGAACACGATGATAAAATTGATGAATTCTAATTTTGTAGGATAGGCTAAGGATGGAGTGATCATTAACAGTTCAAATTGTTGCTGAGCGGCAATAATGACAAACCCTATAAATAGTCCTAATAGTGTTCCTAAAACTGTCATTAATAGCCCTTGAAATAGAAATATTTTACGGATAGCACTTAGTGTTCCTCCTAGGTTATAAAGGGTTTTGATATTCTCTTTTTTATCAATTACCATCATGATAATTGCACCCACTACATTGAATAAAGCTATGATCGCAATAAGAGTAACAACCAGATAGGATGCTAAGTTTTCTGTGTTAAGCATCTTATATAAGGTATCATTGAGTTGTACTTTATTTTTAATTAAGATTTGATCCTCAAAGATGTCTTGTAGTTGTTCTCTAATTACTTCTTCATTGGTTTCTGCAGCTAGGGCAAGTTCTATATGGGTTACTTGATCTTCTGGCAATTCTAATAACGTTCTGGCAAGTCCTATGGTTGTAAATACATATTTATTATCTAGATCTTCATTAACACTATAGATCCCAATATTTACAGCAGTTTTTTCTCTAAAAGCTTTCATAGGATCGTTAGGGATTCCTTTACCTGGTTTAGGCGCGTAGAGATTCAAAAAATTAGTATACGTCATTTCTACACCCATACCCAATTCATTGCTGATCCCATTTCCAGAAACGACTTGATAATCATTACCGGTTAACCATTCTCCAACTACTAATATGCTATCTGTGGATATAATTTGTTGATATTGGTTATCAACGCCTTTGATATAAGCCGTTTTCTGCTTGTCTTGATAGGCTAAGAATACACGCTCTTCTACAATTTCAGAAAATGAAGAGATTTCTTTAAGTTCTGAAAGTTGTTGTTTTTGAGCTGCAGTAAGCGGAAAGGTTTTTCCTGTCGCAGGAAAGATTTTAAGGTCTGGATCAAAATAGGAGGAAAATTGTAAACTAAAATCTTTAAGTCCTGCAAAACCAGATAAAACAATAAAAAGTGCCATAGCGCCAATCACCACTCCGGTAGCTGCAATACCTGTAATAATATTAATGGCATTACTACTTCCTGGCGAAAATAAATAGCGTTTTGCGATGTAAAGAGAAAAGTTCAATACCTATAGATTAGTCGAATAAATCAATTCTTGCGATAAAGATAATAGAATAACCTAGATCAGATGATGCCCTAACTATTTCTTTTTGCGTTTTTCGAGTAGGTCTGGATTTTTAAGTGGATTATCCTTGCCTTTAATAGCCTTATCAATATTGTCTATATATTCTAAAGAATCATCAATATAATAAGACAACTCAGGCATGCGTCTCAATTGGTTTTTTGTACGCTGTGCAACCTGATGCTTAATTTGTGATTTTACCGCATTAACTTCAGTTAGTACTTTTTCTGCTTCATTGCTAGGAAAAACACTCATATATACCTTAGCGATAGATAAATCTACGGTTACACTTACTTTAGTTACAGACACTAAAATACCCTGTATCCCTGCTTCACGTAACGCTACTTGGATCACATCTGCCACATCACGTTGTAGTACTCCTCCAATTTTTTTCTGTCTATTACTCTCCATGGGTGCAAAAATACATATAAATTGTACTTTTAGCGCAAAATATTTTAGATATGAATCCAATTCGGAAAATAGAACATTTAGGTATTGCTGTAAAAGACATCGATAAGGCTAATGCATTGTATGAAAAACTTTTAGGGGTTGCGCCTTATAAGCAAGAAGAAGTAGAAAGCGAATCGGTAATTACTTCTTTTTTTAAGGTAGGTGAAAGTAAAATTGAGCTTTTAGCAAGTACTAATGAAGATGGTCCTATAGGGAAGTTTATTGCTAAAAAAGGAGAAGGGATTCATCATATCGCTTTTGATGTAGAGAATATTGAAAAGGAATTAGATCGTTTAGCTAAAGAAGGTTTTCAAATTATTAATACTACTCCTAAGCGAGGAGCGGATAATAAATTAGTGGCTTTTATACACCCAAAGAGTACTAATGGAGTACTTATTGAGCTTTGTCAGGATATAGAATAATTCTCTAAATAAGGTAACAAAAGTGGTAGTTGAAACACTAATAAGTATATAAAGATCATTGTAATGTATAGAACTACATTTTTTGTGTTATTATTTTTTCAGTTGTTTGGGCTAGCTCAAACATCTGATATTCGATTGTGTAAAGGCGGAAAACAATTAAGTATTGACCAATCTTTCTCTTCACTAATATTATATATCACTAAACAAGGTGAGATATATGATAAGGATGGGAATGAAATGGATCCAGCACAGGATATTCCTAGATTATGTAAGGAAACTTTCGGATCAAAAGATTCCAATGTTTCTATGGAGAATATCAATATAATATTACATATAGACAGAAAAGCACCATATGCTATAGTTAATAAAGT
>CAYYNF010000229.1:0-3821 GCA_964472695.1 uncultured Flavobacteriaceae bacterium | reverse complement strand
TGGTAGAAGGAGACCTTGCCGTTACTGCCTTTAGAGATTTGCAAATGCGTCAGCATAGAAAAGCTATTGTCAACGGGCAAGGTGGTGGAGCTTCTTGGACTACAGTTTTAGAAAACATTATTTGGTCTGAAAAAGCTAATGATTACCGTGTATTCAAAGAATTAAGAGAAAAAACACATGGTAATAAGTTATCGGTTAATTTAAATGGTTTTGGTTATTACTACACCCATAAAGATGGTCGCTTTTCTATGGGGAAAATACTGGGAGGCATAGGGCCTTGGTTTGATGATGAACCTCTTACTTTTGTTGCTGACAGAAGATTATACGGAGTCAATGCAGAAGGGCTTTTTACTGCTAGTAATTTTAAATTTGACCTAAGCTCAAGTCGTTTATCTGTTGATTTTGGAAATTCTTTCCCCGTCTCTGATCCTCAAGGTGATATCAGTTTCAATTTAAAACTACTCCTTGGTTACGCCAATGATTCCATTACTGTCTCAGAGCCAAGTAAAGGAAAGAACCCTACAGTAAGTAAATCAGCGATAACTTTATTAGGTCAATTAGATTACAATACAGGAGACTGGTTAGCAAAGACAGGAGGGATTATTGATATAGAAAAAGTACCTGAAGACCTTAAAAATAAACAATTGGTCTTATGCTTAGAGCAGAATGATCAGTATGTTTTGTTAGCAAGAGAGGCCATAGACGGATATAATGCAAGAGCTGATCAAATGGTATTACGTATAGATACTGATGATGTACAGACAGTGAATTTTTATGTCAGGCAATGGGGTCAAAAAATCAGCGGTAAACAAATAGAAGTTTCACTGCAACCAGCCACCAAATCCACCAAGGGAAATATATGTACAATTCCGGGCACTGGCTATCCTCAAGATGGTGTAAGCTTTAGTAAACATACTATTCCTATAACAGATGGTTTAGGAAGCTTCAAAGTTACTGGTAATGCCATTCAAAGTCCCCGCATCTATCTTGATGGGCAGATCTATTTTGTTGGGTATAATTTAAGTGATGTGTCAGACCCTGCTAATGATGTAGGTGATGCTATATCTATTCACTTAAGAGACGAGTTCAAAGTACCTGATGCTCCTAAATGGTCAGATATACAAGAAACTATGCAACAATTTAGCAATCTCTATCCTATCATGAGCAAATACATAGTAGATTTAAGTGATAGAGAAGCTGTACTGGCTAAAAAAGAAATCTTGATTTTTGCTTTTAGTGAGCCTATCCATAGCCCTATTTACATGCCTGTAACACGGGATTTATCAGAAGGAAAAAGGTTAACTATTTTAAAATGGTTAGAGAGTGATGGGAAATATGATTCAGAAACACCTCTTACAGCAAATGAGAAAGCTATCAATAAATCAACAGAAGATGGTTCTGATCCCTCAGCATTGGTTCAGAAACTGAATTTGATGATGAAAATGAAAATGGCCCAATCAGAGCCTGAATTAGAAATTGAACCTAATAAACTATTTACTCATGCTTAAACTAAGTCCAGAATTTGTCCATAAATTAACTGCTGCTCAAGATATTACAGAGTTATATCCTTTGCTTCAAAATGCGATTGAATTAGAGCATGCCACCATTCCTCCCTATCTCACTGCTATGTTTTCTATAAAACCGAATACAGAACGTGATATTTGGGGAATCATTCACTCTATTGTGATTGAGGAAATGTTACATATGACAATTGCCTCTAATATCCTGAATGCCTTAGGGGGGCATCCAAAGATAGATCACGCTTCTTTTGTACCTGAATATCCTACAACCTTACCTATGGGTATTGGTGATGGTTTGGAAGTGAATTTACAAAAGCTATCCAAGGAGGCCGTAAAAGATACGTTTATGCAGATAGAAGAACCAGAAGACCCTTTAGAATTCCCTAAAGTAGAAACAGGTCTTTTGAAAGCAGCCTCAGCACCACCTGAGTTTCATACGATAGGAGAATTTTATGACGCTTTGAAGAATAAAATATCGGATTTAGCACCTGACAAATTACCAGGTGATCCTTCTTTACAAGTTACTGCCTTTTTTGGTTCAGAATTACTCTTTCCTATTTTAACCAAAGATGACGCTATCAAAGCCATCAACATTATAGTAGAACAAGGAGAAGGTACATCAACAGCTCCTATCGATTTTGAAGGTGAGATTGCTCATTATTATAAATTTGAAGAAATCTATGTCGGTAGAGCATTAGTTAAAGATGAGTCTATTCCACAAGGGTATTCCTTTTCTGGTGATCCCATTACTTTTGATCCTGCTAATGTTTATCCTATTTATCCTAATACCAAAGCGGCTATGTTTGCCGAGGGAACAGAAGAGAGAAGGCGGGTTGATGATTTTAATGATACCTATACTAGTCTTTTAAAAGGTCTCCATGATACTTTTAATGGTAAGCCAGATCACATTAATGCAACGATAGGATTAATGTATGACATTAAACTACAAGCAGAACGATTATGTGGGACACCATTTCCCGGTAAAAAAGGCTACAACATTGGACCTTCATTTGAACTATCATATTAGATGAAACAAGTAGTATTACCATTAATATTTAGTGTTGTGTTTGTTTCGTTAGTCTTTGTGCTATTTGACGATTTAGAACTCTATTTCAAAGGAGTTCTACTTTATTCCACAGAAAATAAAAGTACGTATGCACTAATAAGCTTTTTGGTTTTGTCCTCAGATATACTACTGCCTGTGCCATCTAGTATTGTCATGTTTATGAATGGTAGCGTATTAGGATTTACCTCAAGCTTTTTCTTATCTTTAACTTCTTCCTTGTTTTCTTCATGCATTGGGTATTACCTTGGGCGTTGTACAAATTTGGGATACAGAGAACAACCAAAAGCCATTTCTTATATTAAAAAATATGGAGGAATGGCTATTGTTTTTTCAAGAGGCATTCCTATACTATCCGAGAGTATCTCGATCACTTCGGGCTTTAACCGAATTTCATTTAAGACTTACCTCATACTCAATACTGTTGGCTACATTCCTGTGTGTTTTATTTATTCTTTATTCGGTAATTTAGGTAGTGATGAAAATTTATTTCTCCTTTCATTTTCTGTATCTATTTTATTGTCAGCTATTGTTTGGTTCTTTGGAAAATCTTTATTAAATGATAAAATCATTAATCTGTCCAATTAGGTTTTATCTATTCCTTTTTACAATGATGGCTGTACAAGTAGGAATCGCCCAACGGTCAGGTTCATTGAAAAAAAAGGTAAAAAAAATAAAGATACTTCCAGTTCCTACTTTTGGATATGAACCTGAGACTGAATTTCATTTCGGTGTCGTAAGTCTTTTTACTATGAATCTTTATCAGGATTCATTAACCCGTGTATCCAATGCAAAAACAGAGCTGAATTATACAGTAAGAAATCAGTTGATTTTTGAATTAGGTTGGAATTATTTCTTTCACAAAGAGAAGTGGTTTACTGACGGGGTAGTACACATCTCACAATACCCCGATTTATATTATGGAATAGGAACTGAAATTTCTGAAGACGATAATATTCTCTTTGAAAGTAATAGATTGATCTTTGATGTCGGACTTTATAAAAAAATATACCGTAATTTATTTTTAGGTTCAGAAATAAAATACTTCAATTATTACAATATTTCAACATTACAAATTAATCCTTATACAGAATTAAAGGATTCTTGGGATATTGGACTTAGCGGAACTATCTTTCACGATGCTAGAAACAACTTACTGAACTCAAGCAAGGGGTCTTACTTAAAATTCAACCTTGGTTATAACTATGGTACTAATAATTATATCAATGCTAAAATTG
>CAYYNF010000228.1:0-3822 GCA_964472695.1 uncultured Flavobacteriaceae bacterium | reverse complement strand
TTTGAGCAACCGTATTTTCCGGCTTTTTCATATAGTTTTCCCTTATTAAATTCTAAACCCTGAGTATAGTGCTTGGTATCATGCGGAAAAGTTTCTAAAATTTCATAAGTATATACCTTGGGTTTAAGATTGTTCAGAATCACAACGGTATAAGAAGCCTTTTGTACTCCTTCCTTTGTAGTTACATTTGCTTTAAGTTCATGTGTTCCTAGTTTTAACTCTTTTGAGATAATAGGCATTCCTTCAGTAGTGGTCTCTAATGTATTTTGACCAATAGTAAAAGTAACATTCTGAGCTTTTTTTGGGTCAATATTAGTTAAGCTGATGTTTAATGTGTCTCCTAACTGATATTTGTTGGAGCTATTTCCAGAGGTGATACTTAAAGGCTTTTTTGCGACTTTAGATTCACAAGAAAACAGAAAACCTGTTGTCAATGCTAATAATATATTTTTTGTTGTACGTATCATTTTTGATGTTTTATCAGTCGCAATATATCAATTTAGTACTAGATGTCAATTCTTAAAGATTTTAAAAATAGACCTTATTCATTGTTTTAATGAGGAATAAATGCAACATCTAAGAGAGTTAAGGAGTCTCTAATCGTATATAAATTTGTTTTATGGAAGAAGCATACGGTTCAGAATTATACCGCCCTGAATTTATAATAGGTTACACAGGTGATCTTAATAATAAGCCTACTGTTTATTTTCACGATCCAGAAACTAGACGTGTAGGACGAATTACACAATTTTGGAGTCACCTAGGAATGAGAGATGTTACACATGAAGGACGTGGTGCTGTTTTAGGTTATACAGAAAGCTACACTAAGGAAAACAGCTTTGACGAAGAATTTGAAGAGACACGATTCTCTGAATATATTGATGGTGAAAGTTTTCATACTTCTAGAGGTACTTTTACTCCTGTAAACAATGATAACTTCTCTCTACTCTCTCGTGCTATTAGCCGTTTCCCTCAATTAAAATTTAGAGAAATGAGACGTAGTACTCGAGCTAAACAACAAGCTGAGGCATACGAAGATGAAAGTAGTATCAGAAAGTCGATTGATAAAATGTTTTTTCGCTATGAACATGATAAGAGAAAAGCTGCTGAACAAAAAAGAAAACGCCCTAAAAATCGAATGAGATAATTTACATTCACCCCCCCCCTAGTCGGGAATTTATTATCTGTAAAATATATTTGATAATCAGTGATTTAAAAAATATCTCTTTTTTTTCAAGAAAAAAGTTTTTGATAATTGAAAAAGGCATGTATATTTGCACTCGGCAAGTCCTACACAACCAGCTCCTGTTGAATCCTCCAGGGCGGGAACGCAGCAAAGGTAAATGGTCGTAGCGGTGTGATGTAGGTAGCTTGCCTTTTTTTGTGCCTTTTTTGTACCTTCCCCTCGCATAAAAAAAATACTATGAACAAATCCCAAAAAGTTGTTTTGATTACCGGAGGCTCTTCTGGTATCGGTAAAGCAGTAGGTGTTTATTTAACTCAAAAAGGTTATAAAGTATACGGTACTACCCGAAATACAAGTAACTACCCCAATTTTGATGCTTTTCCTTTATTAGAATTAGATGTTACAAAAGCTGAGACAATACAGTCTGCAATTAAAGAACTTGTTGATAAGGAGGGGCGTATAGACGTACTTGTTAATAATGCAGGTGTAGGGATTACAGGACCTGTAGAGGAGATTCCTGATGATGAAATCGTAAATCATTTTCAGACTAATTATTTCGGAGCTATTAAAGTTATTAAGGGTGTATTGCCTCAAATGCGTAAACAGCAATCAGGACTTATTATTAATGTAACGTCTATTGCTGGGTATATGGGGTTACCTTTCCGAGGGGTTTACAGTGCTTCTAAAGCAGCACTAGAGATTACTACCGAAGCTTTGCGTATGGAGACCAAAGCATTTGGTGTGCAAATTACTAACTTGGCACCAGGTGATTTTGCTACCAATATTGCGAATGGGAGGTTTCATGCACCAGTAATTGAGAACTCTGCTTATCAAGAAAAATACCAGTTTTCTTTAGATCTTATGGATACCCATGTAGACTCAGGTGATGATCCTAGTATGGTAGGGGTGGTTGTTGAAAAAATCATAAATACTCCAAATCCTAAAGTCCATTATAAGGTAGGGGCTTTTATGCAGAAATTTTCTACAGTACTCAAACGAATTCTTCCTGATAAAGTTTTTGAAAAATTGCTACTGAACCATTATAAATTGTAATTTTACACATTATTAATCATCAAATTTTTCTCAATGAAATTCTTTATAGATACAGCAAATTTAGAACAAATTAAAGAGGCTGAAAACCTAGGAGTTTTGGATGGCGTAACCACAAACCCATCATTAATGGCAAAGGAAGGTATTACAGGTCACGAGAATGTAATTAACCATTATAAGCAAATTTGTGATATCGTAGAGGGAGACGTTTCTGCGGAAGTAATCGCTACTGATTATGAAGGAATGATTAAAGAAGGTGAAGCTTTAGCTGCTTTAAACCCTCAAATCGTTGTAAAACTTCCTCTGATTGAAGATGGAATAAAAGCTTGTAAATACTTTACTGATAAGGGTATAAAAACAAACGTTACTCTTGTGTTTTCTGTAGGGCAAGCTATTTTAGCTGCTAAAGCTGGTGCAACTTACGTATCTCCGTTTATCGGAAGACTTGACGATATTTCGACAGATGGTTTAAATTTAATAGAAGAAATAAGATTGGTGTACGATAACTACGGTTTTCCGACAGAAATTTTAGCAGCTTCTGTACGTCATACAATGCATATAGTAAATTGTGCAAAAATTGGTGCTGATGTAATGACAGGGCCATTAAGTGCTATTAAAGGCTTGTTAAAGCACCCACTTACAGATATTGGATTAGAAAAGTTTTTAGCAGATCACGCTAAAGCTTCAGGAAAATAAACGATTTATACATTAAGTTTATCTTGCAAGACTCGCTTTTTTAGCGAGTTTTTGTGTTTTTTAACTCTTTTTAGTAAAATTGCTGCGTATTAACGCAACATAATAGCTGGATATACGTTTTATTTGTAACACCAAATTTATTTTAGAGTGCTATAAATACGTTACGATGTTTTTTATAAGAAATGTTGAAAGGTAATGATTAATGTATAGTAGTTTATTATGAAATTGATACAAACCATATATTAGAACTAATTTTTACAAATGAAATCACTATTATTTATTACGCTCACCACTTGTTCACTGAGTGTTTTTGCACAAGCTGCCGGAGATAACCCTTTTGGTAAAGTAGATATTATTAAAATACCTTATGGGGATCATGTGCCTACTGGGCAAGCAGGGATGTTAGATAACCTGATTGAGGATGAGGTTATCCCCGATGCTACACACGAATTCGTAATATTAGAGTCTCATGAAGAGAATGAGGCTGTGATACAGGTAAGTGAAAACAATATTGAAGTAGTGGCTAGTCAGCCTCCACAACAAAATCATATTGAGGTACAAAAGGTAAATCAAAGACCTCCTGAGGTTATGAAAATAGAAACCTCATCGGGGCTAGATGCTATGCAAACTAGTACTAACGGTGGTCTTTATAATAAAGCTATAACCCAGTCAGAGCAATTGCGATTATATAAGAAGGAGCAAGCTAGATTGAAAAAGGCACGTAAAAAAAAAAGAGGGGCAAAAGATAGTGCAGTAGAAGAGGTTGTGGCAACACCTTTTGTTTTAGAGGCAGAGAATGAGGTTTTAGATAAAACTAAAGAAAGTAAAGAGAAAGCTTCTAAATCGGCTCTGAAAGCTGAAAAAAATGCTGAAAAACATCAGAAAATATT
>CAYYNF010000227.1:0-3823 GCA_964472695.1 uncultured Flavobacteriaceae bacterium | reverse complement strand
CTTACATTGAAGCTAGTAATAAAACCGCTCAAATCGAACATGAGGCTACCACGAGTAAAAGTGGAGAAGATCAAATATTTTATTGTAACCAAAGAGGAAGAGATACTGAAAAAGCCATTGCACTTATTGTAAATGGATTTAGTAAAGAGGTATTCCGTGAGCTACCCATGGAATTTGCCGTAGAAGCTCAAAAACTTTTAGAAATCAGTCTTGAAGGCTCTGTTGGTTAATTTTATTCACTTTTTAAACCTTGAAGCAGCTTTGGCTTATGTACTCAATTGTCAATTTGGAGGACCTAATAAACAAGAAATAATATAGTAACTAGCAGGAAAACTATCAGATGTTTTTTCTCTATGTCTTTTAACTCCTTTGAACTGTAAATAATAAATAATGCTATAAAAGCAACTAAAGGATACTCAAATAATGTATCAAATATTTGTACAGAAATAATACTATTAAACAAACTCCCCAAAACTCCTCCGACACTAAGCCACAAGTAGAAAATAGTAATGTGTTCAGTACTTGGCCTTAACTTATAAAGACGCATTAAGCAAACCATAGTAATGATAAAGAATAGTACTAAGTTAATTACCGGGAAATAGACTAATACTTGAATACTTTTATATAGTTGTAAAGTCAGTACACTAATTATAATATAGTTTAAAATAAGGATCATCCTTGATTCATTAACTATACTACTTTTTCTAAAAACGATTACGAAACTTAATAGATAAATTAGAAGAGGAATCACCCATAACAAAGGAGTAGAGGGAACAATATTTGTTAATTCCGAAGTAACCCCTAAAAGTAATGAAGAAGGTAAAAAAGCGAGTGCTATCCATGATAAAACAAGTCGTAGATTAATTTTGTTGTTTCCTTTGTGTACCTCCTGAGTGTGTGAAGTGGTTTCTTTTTTGAAGAAGTATTTTCGTAAAGGAATGATCAAACTAAAGAATAGTAATAAAAGAAAAACATAAATATTTGACCAAGAATACAACTGAGCACTTATTGTGGACAAAGGCTCAATAACTATAGGATAAGTTACTAAGGCTAATATAGAACCTAAATTACTTGCTCCGTACAAGAAATAAGGATCGTCGGCATGTTTTACCCTTGTATAGGCAAACCACTTTTGTAATAACGGAGCAGTCGCTGAAATTAACAAGAATAGCAATCCTATTTTATCAAAAAGTAACTTAAATAAATGTAGTGAGTGTAACTTATTTACATCAACATCTACCTCAATATTAGAAGTTACGGGTAGTTTAAAAACACAACAAACAAAAACTAAGGTTAAGTGAATAAAAAACTGTTTTTTAGGAAAATATTTTGTCAGTAAATGACCATACAAATACCCTAATAATAATAGAAACTGAAAAAAAAACATAGCCGTATTCCAAACCTCTGAAGAGCCTCCCCATAGAGGAAGGATGAGTTTTGACAATATGGGTTGTATTAAAAAAAGTAGAAAAGCAGATATGAATAATGTTATCGAAAAGTGTAATGTTTTAAACATTCATCCTATATTTATTAAATTGAGGTATACAAGTAACGATTAAATTAGAATATTTCCTAAAATTCCTTCGCCTGTAAGTATGCATTAAAAATCAATTCATATAATAATCTCTCAATTTACGTCGCATTATTTTATTAGACGCCGTCCTTGGCAGTATATCTATTTTTATGAGTTCTGAGACCTTAAATAAAGGGTTTAATGTTGTTTTTATGGTATCCTGTGCCTGTACTAAAAGACCTTTTTCCTCTATATCAATTTTACTAGGCACATAAAATACCACTAATTTACTAGGCCCCCCGTTACTAGGTGGTACAGCAATCGCGGCACATTCTTTTATAAATAACAACTGGTTTAATTGAAACTCTATTTGTGTAGCACTAATCTTTATCCCCCCTAAATTCATTGTATCATCTACCCTTCCTAATACTTTAAAATAACCATTTTCCAATTGCAACAGCTCATCTCCATGTCGTCGTAATATATTTTTATGACTAGGTGTATTCTTATAATACACACCATGATGATCCCTATTCAATAACTCGGTCGACAAGCCCATAATAGGAGGTATTAAAAATACTTCTCCATTAATAGCGGGCTTATGGTCTTCATCTAAAATTACAAAATCAGTACCTAAAGCTTTTGTCGAAAAAGTACTCGGAATATTAGATTGCACCATTGTACTAGTAATATACCCTCCCCCTATTTCGGTTCCTCCACAATATTCTATAATCGGTTTATGTGCTGCCAATTGCATTAAATATTGCATATCTATAGGGTTAGACACTTCACCTGTAGTACTAAAACATTTTACACAATCCCAATTTAGCCCTTCCATGCATCGAGTAGCTTTCCAATGTTTCACAATACTAGGTACGATACCTAACATCGTTACCTGAGTATGCTGTACAAACTCACCAAACTCCCTACTCAATGGAGTATCACCGTACAATGCTATAGTCGCCTTGTTAATTAACGTTGCAAAAATAAGCCATGGTCCCATCATCCACCCTAAATTGGTTGGCCAACATACGACATCATCAGGTTGAATATTATGGTGATAATAAGCATCTGAAGCTGATTTTATCGGTGTTGTATGATTCCAAGGAATAGCCTTAGGATTCCCTGTGGTACCTGATGAGAATAACACGGTAATAGTATCATTTGGAGACTGTTTTATAGATTCAAAACTTGTATCATTCGATAAAAAATCACTCCAAAATACATCTTGTCTTCTCAAGTTTACATTCGTATATTTTTCCGTGGTAATCAGAACAATTCTATCGGGATTTGCTTCAGTTACCTTCGTGTACAAAGGTATTTTTTTGGAAGCTCTCTTTAAATAATCTTGTGTAAAGACCAATTTAGGTTGGGTTATATTGAGCCTTACTGCTATTTCGTTACAAGTAAAACTATCAGCAATGGTAGCTACTTTAATCCCTGCCTTGATAGCCCCTAGGTATAATGCTACACATTTTGGAGTCATTGGTAAATCAATCGCGATACAATCACCTCGATACACTCCAAAGTTCTTAAAACTATTAGCAATTCTATTCACTAAATTTTGTAGTTCCTTTTGTGTAATACTAGCAATTTGTTGCTCTGGATTCTGATAGGTGATAGCAATCGCATCATGAGTATTCTGAAAACATGAATCTACGATATTTAGCAAGCCCCCCTCTAACCATGAAGTATTTTCAACACCACCTTCATCAGAAAAAACAGCATCATACATTTGATGTAAATTGATACCTAAAGACCTTATAGTTTCTTCCCAAAAACTTCTTTTATCAGTCACTGACCACTGCCACAAATCATAATATGATGCGAAACCTTGTTTACACATCATCTTCCCAATATTGGTATCTTGTATTATCTCTCGGTTTGGTTTCCAGTTCATAAGTTGAAAAGTATTTAACGGTTTAATGAATCCTTTTTAGCTCCTTACTATATAGCATAAAAAAGGAACCATAGTAAAGCCTATACTCAATATCTCATACAGACAGCATTACAATAGAATATAATTTATTTAACCGATAATTTTAACGGCAACCGATATAAATTTTCAAAATTATTATAGAATACCAAAGCAAATAGATGAAAGTGAATGTAGGCTTTCTACTTTCAAAAAGCCTACAAAAACTGAGAGTCCAAAAGGAATAATTAACCAAGTATACCGAACACTTACATCATTGGTAAATGTTATTTTCTTTCAACGTCAGTCACAAGCAAATAATTCTTATCCAACCCCTTACTTGTTTTAACCCCTATAAAACAAGAGTATTCTTTTAAATTTCGATTTTACAATTT
>CAYYNF010000226.1:0-3840 GCA_964472695.1 uncultured Flavobacteriaceae bacterium | reverse complement strand
GTAGCTAACACTTCAGATAGTGTTGGGTATTTAACAAATGTGAGTTCAATAGGTGAAAATATTAATACAAAGTATGAAGAAGGACCTGCCTCTTTCACTGGAGATGGTTCTAAAATGATTTATAATCATACAGTTAATCACAAATTAGATTCTAAAAACAGTTATTTAACTCAAAAATCATTGGGTAATATGGAGTTTTCAGTTGCTGAATATAATGATGAAACTAAAGAATGGGATTATAAGGGGGCTTTTTCTATTACAGATTCTGTTTATGAAATTGAGCATCCTTATTTATCTCCTGATGGTAATACGTTATACTTTTCGAGTGATCACCCTTATCCTGGTCACCAAGGGGGGCATGATATTTATAAAGTAGTAAAGAGACCAAATGGAAATTGGTCAACACCGATTAATCTAGGTTCTGGAGTAAATACTGAAAAAAATGAAGGCTTTCCATTTATACAACCTTTAACCAATGAACTTTTCTTTTCTTCTGATGGTCATCCTGGATTGGGTAAATTAGATATTTATGTTTCTTCTAGAAACGTAGAAGGTTTATATAGTAAAGCGTACAATGTTGGTGCACCGATTAACTCACCTTCTGATGATTTTGGGGTTAGTTTTAATAGTGAAATGTCTTTAGGTTATTTTTCTTCTGACAGACCAGGAGGACAAGGGTTAGATGATATTTATGGTTTGATTGTAAATTACTATCCATTTCGCCTTGAAGGTTTGATTACTGATGAGAGAAGTGGTAAAGCCCTTGATAGTGCTGTGGTTAGGTTATTTGATAAAGATGGGGAGTTGATAGATACGATGATGACAACGAATAAAGGACAATATAGTTTTGGTATTGTTAATCATGCTGAGGATTATTTAGTGACTGCTTCGAGGTCTAAATATTCAGAAGGCAAGTTTGATTTTAGAGAAGATGATTATAAAGTTGCCCTAAAAAATAAAGATTTTGCTTTGAAGCCAAATTTTATTGAAGTGATAGAAGAGTTTGTTGATTCGGCTTATCAAAAAATAATTTTCCCTATTAATTTTGATTTTGATAAAGATGAAATAAAAGATACCGAAAATGAAAAGCTGTTAAGATTGGCGCGTATTTTAAAAGATGATTCTCTTATAACGGTAGAAATATATTCACATACTGACTGTAGAGGAACGCATCAATATAACGAAGTACTTTCTAGGAGAAGAGCTAGGTCAACTAAAGAGTTTTTAGTGAGTAAAGGGGTTAGGGTTAGTCAAATTGTTAAAAGTGTAGGAAAAGGAGAGGATGAGCCGTTGAATGTATGTGAGTGTTCCGGAGGTGAAGAATGTAGTGAAAGAGAACATTGGATGAATAGGAGGTCAGAATTTATTCTTAAAAAAATAAATAGAGTTATACATAAAACTCAAGTAATGACTTCCTCTATCGAAGAATAGGGGGTAAGTTCCATAAATTGAATATGAAACTATTTTATGTGATAACTTCATGGATTCCACGTAATTATTACTATTTTAGCTATCCTGCATAATATATAGCTTTGTTTTTAGTTATTATATTGGGGATGAAGAAATCATTTTTAAATTATTTAAATAGTATGGAGAAATTATCGAAATTTTTGTTGTTAGGATTTGTTGCTATTTTCATGTCGTCATGTATTGTATCAAAGAAAGAATATAATGCATTAAATACTCGTTATGAAACTAGCAAAAGGCAGCTGGAAAAAGCAAGGGCTGATTTGAATGGGTGTAATAATGAATTAAGCAGTTGTAAAAGTAGTTTGAGTGCTGCAAATGCAACAAGTACTGCTACGTCTTCTGCTTGTGAAGAGAAAGTGGCTTTGCTTCAAAATCAAATTGACTTTTTGAAAACTAGAACTGAAAAGGATAGTAAGCAAGCAGAAGATTTAGTTGCTATGTCAACAAAGGCAACTGAAAACATGAATAAAACGCTTGAGAATTTAGCTAAAAAAGAGGAGTATATTTACTTATTGCAAGCGGCAAAAACAAAGGCTGACTCTATTAATTTGGCATTGTCTGCTAATTTGAAGGTGGCTTTGAAAGATGGTATTGAAGATAAAGATGTAGATGTGAAAGTTGATAAAACGGTTGTCTTTATTAACTTATCTGATAAGATGTTATTTAACTCTGGAAGTTATAAAATAACAAATAGAGCTGATGAAGTATTGGCTAAAATTGCAACTATTGTTCAAGGAAAAGAAGATATTGAAGTGATGGTTGAAGGTTATACTGACAGTGACCCAATAAACAAAGCTTGTGTGAAGGATAATTGGGAGTTAAGTGTGTTACGTTCTACTGCTGTAGTAAAGTCACTTCAAAATAAACATGGTGTTGATCCTAATAGACTTATTGCTGCGGGTAGAGGTCAATATAATGCGTTAGCACCTAATGATACTGATGAAGGAAAAGCAACTAATAGAAGAACGAGAATTATTATTCTTCCTAAAATCGATCAGTTTTATGATTTGTTAAAACCAGTTGAAGAGGAGTAATTGTCTTTGAGTTTAGACTCATGAAGTTTTAAGCCTTGTTTTAAAAAAATATACTAAAGGGTAAATCAGTTAATGTTTTACCCTTTTTTTGTGCAACAACATTTTTTTGGAACTGGGTCATAACCTGATGTTCCCCAAGGGTGACACTTGCTTATTCGTTTTATGCCAAGCCAAGTTCCTTTAAATGGCCCCCATTCGTTAATAGCTTCAATAGTATATTGAGAACAACTAGGTATATGTCTGCATCCTCTTGGTAAAAGTGGAGATATAGCGTATTGATAAATTTTTACTAAAAAAATAAAAAAAAAGCGGATGGGGTTCATGCTTTAATGTTTTGATTTTAAAGTTTTGATTTACTGTTGCGTGAGGGATGGAAGCGGTTACCCCACAGCGTAGCGAGGAGTAATAGCGAACAGCCCGACCCTTTAGGGGCACGCCCAGTTGTAATTTAATGCCATTTTTATAAAATTCATAAGAATAGCATGATAGAAGATGACAATTGGGATGTTGGATATTGATAAATTACAATTGACGATTTATGTTGTTTTGATATTTTATTTATAAAAGGTTTTGAAAAACTTTTGATCTAATTTTTCGTCGAATTTGAGTTGAGTCTAGGAGTGATTACACAAATTAGCTCTCTGATTAGACCTGCCGCTAATTTGCGTATGTATTTTGAAACGAACTTTGTATAATGCAAAATAATCGAATTCAGCTTACTATCTTTGTAGCATGCAATCTACACAAGAAATGAAAGAATTGCCTGTAATGGAGGCTTTTTATAGTATTCAAGGTGAGGGTTTTTATCAAGGAAGACCTGCTTACTTTATTCGTTTGGCGGGTTGTGATGTTGGTTGCCATTGGTGTGATGTGAAGGAAAGTTGGAATGCTGGAGACCATGAAATACTTTCTGTAGAGAAAATTATTAGTGATGCAAAAAATACTCCTGCTAAGTTAATCATACTTACAGGCGGAGAGCCTTTGATGTATGACCTCGGTTATCTTTGTAAGCAATTGCATTTGGCGGGTTTCCAAATTAATATTGAAACATCTGGAGCTTATCCTTTTTCTGGAGAAATTGATTGGGTGTGTTTTTCTCCCAAAAAATTTAAAGAACCTAAAGAGGAATTTTTTTCTTTGGCTGATGAATTGAAAGTGGTTGTTTTTCATTCTTCGGATATTCAATGGGCTGAACAAATTGCATCAAAGATCACCAATAAGGATTGTAAACTTTATTTACAACCTGAGTGGGGTAAGTCTGAGCATGTAACGGATAAAATTATTGATTTTGTTAAGGATAACCCGGATTGGAATATTTCGTTACAAACACATAAAT
>CAYYNF010000225.1:2583-3842 GCA_964472695.1 uncultured Flavobacteriaceae bacterium | reverse complement strand
TTATTATGTTATGTAAATAATAATTTACTCGGTATTAGTTTATTTTTCCTGTAGTAAAATTAAACGTCATTTTGACTATGTTTTTTAAAAAGGGTGATTATACTAGTGTAAGGAGAGGGGACACTTATTTTTAGGTTAGAATAGAGGTGTCATGTAATAGTTGTATTATGCTTAAAGATTCTTTATCAGAACATATATATCGGAAATTGAGTGAAGGAATACAAACTTCCCGACATCCTTATAATTTCGCTTCTCTAGCTACTAATATTCAGAGGAGCTCTTATCAGCGTATGGTGGTAATTCGGGGTATTAAGGAGAATATTATTCGTTTTTACACTGATTCTCGTAGTTCTAAAGTAGTTCAATTACGTACTAACCCTAAAGCAAGTCTTCTTTTTTATGATTATAAAGAAATGGAGCAAATAAGTTTAACAGGTACAGTTTCTATTTGTGAAGATTTTAATGATGCTATATGGAAAGATATTCCTCGGCGTAGTTATCGGGATTATACAGCTACTATGGTACCAGGTAGTTTGGTAGCTAGCCCCACATCAATCGTCTATAACTCTCAAGAACCTTATTTTTGTTGTCTTGAATTTCAATTTCAAAGTATTGATTATTTATCCATAAATCGAGAATGTAATACGCGTATAAAGGCACAATATCAAAATAATCAATGGAAAGCGAGTTATGTTGTTCCTTAAGTGTTAAGTTCAATCATGATACCTTATCGTAGAATTAGTATAGTCTCCTATACATACCTATCTTCTCTTCATACTTCGAGAGTGACTATTTTTATTCGTATTGTTTTGATTCTGATTCTGTCTTTTGGCTTTATTAGTGTATAGCGTATTGGTATTGGTGTTAGCAAATATAACCTGATATTGACTATTTACACCTCCAAAAGCTATGGTAAATTCATTGTAATTTATTGGTTTTGCTGTAAATCCAGGTCTTTGTTGAGTTGCGGCTGGTTGATTTTTAATTGCTTCTCTTTGCATTCGTTTGTTTAATGCAGCTTTCTTCTGTGGGCTTAGTAAGTTAATTCCTAGTATATCTTTGAATAATTTATCAATTTTGTCAAGTACGTCAAGTGCATCTGGTTTTCGAGTACCTTGAAAAGCCATAGTATTGTTTTCAAACCCTCTTTGCCTAGAAAGATTAGATGTTATGTTAGATACCTGATTCAGAATATTGTTTATGTTTTGCTGAAATGTAACATTAAGATTTTGAGTTCCTTGTCCTTGTTGGTGGTTACT
>CAYYNF010000225.1:0-2483 GCA_964472695.1 uncultured Flavobacteriaceae bacterium | reverse complement strand
TTGGAAGAATGTTGTATTGGTATTTGGTGTTCCTTGAGTTGGGTTCGTATATTGAACTCCTTGTCCTTGTTGGTAGTTACTTTGGAAGAATGTTGTATTGGTATTTGGTGTTCCTTGAGTTGGGTTCGTATATTGAGTTCCCTGTGCTTGTTGGTAATTACTTTGGTAGGAGGTAGTATTAGGGTTTGGTGTTCCTTGAGTTGGGTTTGTATATTGGGTTCCTTGTGAAGGTTGACTTTGGTGCCTTGTATCACTTTGTGTAGTATGAGCTGTTGCTTCTGGGGCTTGTTGCCTAGTTTCAGAAACTCGAATATTATGGTTAATATTTTCTTTATTAGCGATTTCTTTTATAGAGTTATCTACTTTTTCTTTGGTGAAAGTGCTTCTTACAAGGTTAGATAGCATAGCACTACGTTCTTTTTCTCCTTCAGGGATACTTAATCCTCGATCTTTGATCTCTTTATTAAGGAAACTTGCAATATCAACATTTCCGCTAACACCTTCTTTCTGGTATATGTTATCTAATAATTTCTTTGTAACACCTTCTACTTGGTCATCGCTAATGTCTAATTGCCCTGTTTTCTGTAGGTGTTTTACATAGTCTTTGAGTTCCTTTTTGAATAACATTCCATAATGACGTCTTGTTTCAGGAGTAGCTGATAGTTCTTGTGCTGATTCACGTTTTAAGGGGTCTGTGTAGCGAGCTTCAAAGTCATTTTTTCTTTCGTTCGAAAATTCAGTAAAATCAGGTCTTAATTCTGGTATTAAGTATGTACCCATAGTGTAAGTTTTGTAATCTATTAAAATGAATTAGACTTTTGTGATGGAATAAAACTTCCTGATTTATAAGTTACTTATATCTAGTAGTTATTATTGTTTTTTCGTTCAGATGTTGATATGTGTGGATGGTTGTTTGATGTGTTTGGATAAATTGAGGGGGAGGGTAAACGTGCGAAATTCGTCAGTAACTCGTCTTTTAATTTTTTTAAGAAAATTAGTTTTTTGATTTGTCTGATATACATTATAAAATATCATGTCTTTATCTCGATAAAGCCCCCCCTTGTATAAACAAGGGGGAGTTTCTTGTGAAGTTTTTTGGGTTGGTTTATCTAGGTGTTTTACCTCGTTGAATAGTTCTCGGTTTGTCTTTGATGTTGTCCCTGAACATTTTATTAAATACTTCAGCCCTCTTTTCTGGGACCTCAATTAATTCTCTCAGAGCTAGGTAGGTGTAATTTCCGAAAAGAGCTGTACTCGCTTCTATTAACCCTTTGATGTTTATTGTTTTATTGTTAGGTAATGTTTGGGATTTTGTAGTTAAGTCACATTCTAACTCTTGTATTAACAAATTTAAAGACTGTTCAAAGTCACTTTTAGTATCGCGTGTTATAGTAGGTGTCGATAAATTTTCAGCATGGGATAAAACCATAACATCATCTTTTTGTCTTGGTTCTTGCTGCTTTCTTTCTCTTGTAGCTCTAAAAAGCCTTCGAGGTCGTTCAGAAGTTCTTAAGTTACCTTGTCTGTTGCTACGTCTATGCTCATTACCTTTAGTTCTGTCTAAAAAAGATGATACTTCAGGGGCACTCATGTATAAACTCTCTGCTTTTTCTTCAGTCTCCTTTTGTTTAGGTTTTAAAAGATCTTCACCTACAATTTGTGATATTTTGTTTATATCGATAATAAATCTTCCTTTTGTGTCTGTTTCAGGGGTGCCTCTTTTACTTATTTTGCAGAATAAAGGGGTAAAATGTGCTATTTGATCTTCTGTTACCGATGTGTAAGCAGACTTAAAATCAGCAGTTAATGGGATAATTTTAGGTAATTCTCTGTTGGGTCCAATCTTAAATTTATTATTTTCATCGGGATGCATTGTTGCATAAAGTAATGCTAAAGCTATGCCGTGTAAGTTTTCATTAGGTTTCGTATTATCAAGAGATATACTTGTATTGGGGTTATCAAACTCAGCTTTTACGAAGTCGATGATTTTTTTTTGAATTTTAAGACCACGTACTTCTTCTGGAGTCATAAAATTTCTTCTAGATCTCTCTAATTGAAATATAGGGTTTGTGTAAGCATAAAAGCTATCTGAGTTCAAATAAGAATTGACTAATCTACTGCATAAAGAGGTGTTGTAGCTATTTAAGTCAGATAACATGCTGGTTAATTGCGTTCTAATAACCTCTTTTTCCATTTTTAATCTACCGCAACTTATATCAAATATAGCGTATAAGTCATTTACCCAACCATTAAATATTTTACGGAGTACATTTCCTTTTTTTTGTTTTGAAATTTCTTGCATCCTTATTAAAATTCTAGAATGAAAAAGATTGATGTATTGAATGCTAAATTCCCTATTATTTATAACTTTCTTCAGTTCATCTTCATCCTCCCTGTTTTGTTGAGTGAGTTTATCGATATTTTCTTGTAAAAGTTGTTTTGTGTTGCTTTTATCAGGATTAGTATCTTCTTCGTAGGCTTTA
>CAYYNF010000224.1:0-3876 GCA_964472695.1 uncultured Flavobacteriaceae bacterium | reverse complement strand
TATTGAAAGTTATTGTTTTATAGTGGTTTATGGTTAGTTTTGGTTTTCTAAAAGATTATTGTGTATTATGGAAAGTGAATCAAATTTAGGAGATATATCAACTGATTCTGGTCAAGAATCAACATTACAGTCAGAAGTAGAGGGAGAGGGGTTCTTATTAAAGGGAATACCAGTAGGAGTGAGTTTAGTTCATGGTTCAATAGCCTCAGACTTTTTGGGTAATGAGGGGAGTTTTAAGGAGCATCCTAATGCTCCTGCATTTTTTGCATTTCATTCTGAGTTTTCAGTTCATGCTGCTTTAGGGAATGTAGCGGTAGAAAGATGTAGGTCAATAAATATAAATAGTTCTGTCTCAGGTGATGTCTTTCTTCATAATTATACTGTATCAGAGCCTATTCAGGTGATTGAATTTGAAAGTTTTCAGGAATTAAATGATTTTATTGAAAAAGAGATAGGTTTTCGTTATGACGAAAACTCTTCTGATATGGTTTTGGATGTATTTGATCTTTTTCCTGATATTGAAGGATTTGTGGTGTATAAAGATGCTGTGCGTGGTGAGCCTGAAGTTGTTCTAAATGAACGTGGTTTGGCTAAAATATCTCGTCAGTTTAAAACACGCTTAGGGGTTGAAGAGCAGCATGCCAGAACTTTAGATGATATGAGTGTTCCTTTGCAGTATCGTAAGGGAGGAGTATTCAAAAGAATGAATAAAGCCAAATTTGATTTTGTGTCAACTGAGCTTAGAAAACCTTTGAAAGTAGGCACTGAAGCTAGTCGCACAATCAGTCGTACTGAATTAATAGGGTATCGTGTAGGGGATGAAATGGGAAGAGTACACCATGCACGGTTAGATGGTGTGGTAGATACATTTCAGGAGTCTCCTAAGACTAGTCGTGGTAGGCTAACAAGAACCCGATCAGCGAACATAGAAGAAATTTTAAGAAGGGACTCAAAAGAGAAAACACCTAAGCAGGGAAGAAGGAGGTAGTTTTCATTTTTTTAAGACTATTATGTAATATGGATGGTGAATCAAATTTTAGTAAAAAATAATTTTATGGGGGTAGGTGTTGAAAGACCGTTTGTTGAAAAAGAGATACCAGTAGGAGTGAGTTTAGTTCACGGATCAAACTTTTCAGAGTTGTTAGATGACTATGGTAATCCTCAAGATTGTCCTGATGCTAATGCAGTTTTTGCATATAATTCGGAGTTTTCCATTCATGTTGGTTTATTGCGTTCAGATGAGCAAAGAGGTATACTGGAAGAAGCAAATATTTCTCTGCCTCTCGATGATGTTTTTCTTTATAATTATAAAGTGGTAGAACCGATTAAGGTGGTCGAGTTTAGTGATTTTGAGATGTTACGAACTTTTATTAGGCTACAGACAGGTTTTGATTACGAAGAGAATTTTCCAAGAGTCGCAGAAGAGGTATTTGCTCTTTTTCCTGAGGTAGAAGGTTTTGTTGTGCTTGAAGATGTGTTGCGTTCTGAGCCTGAAGTTGTTTTAAACGAACGTGGTTTGTCCAAAGTATCGAGACAGTTTAAAACACAGTTACAGGTCAAAGAAGAGCAAAAGAGAACCTTAGATGATATGGATACCCCCTTGCAGTGCCGAGTAGGTGGTGAGTTAGGTATCGGGTATAAAGCAGAATTAGGAGGAGTATTGACTACATTTCAACCAGATAAACATGTTGGGGCAACTCAACTTAGGCGTACAAAATCTATCAATTTAGAGCAGATGTTGAGTGAGGATTCTAAAGAGAAAACATCTTTTAAAGGTAGAAGACTTTAGATAAAATTTAATCTAAATCTTTATTATGCTTAAAGTCGTTGGCTTGTAATGGTTTATTGTTAAGTTTACAGCTTTAAAATTATATATATTATGGTAAATGATCCTTACTTAGAAAATACAAGTAGTTCTGATAGAGAGGCAATTTTAAGATATGAAGATGGATTGACAGATCCAAAGGAGGTTAAGCGTGCTATATTGAAAATCACTCAAGAAATATTTGAAACAGTAGATAGTAATGCTTTGTCTGAGGAGCAAGTTAAGGACAAAATAGTTGATTTAAGAACAAGAGGGGAGGTCTTAAGAAATAAACTTACTAAAGAAGATAAGAGAGACTTAAACTTTTTGTTACGTAATACATTTCCTGCATATGGATATCCTCAATATCAAAAAGCTTTATTTGGTAAAGAGTTCTTTTCGAAACAGTATGAAAGGAGAGGACAAGCTCAACAAATAAGTGCTGTTCCTGATAGTATTACGACAAGTCCATATACTAATAGTGCATTTGTAGTTGAACAACCAAAAGAGGAAGATAATCTTACTAAGGCTGTAGCGGTTTCTAAAGCTATTGCAGGTCGTTATGAGCATGAAGAAGAGGAGAGTTTTTATTATGTAGGTGCACTGGATTCGTCAAGTCACCTAGGTTCTACTACACAACCATTGTCAGGTGAACAAGATAGTGGCTCAAGTGAAGAGTCTCTAGTTCTACAGGTTTCAACTACTCCATCGTCAGGAGTGTCGAAGGAGGTTTCTCGTCATCAAGAGGACACATCTTCTAGGTTGTTTAGACCTGTTGTTTTTTTTCTTGATTTATTAATAATGGCATCATTGTCTTTAGCTGCGGGAGCCCAAGTGTTTTATGATTTCTTAGGTAAACAGAGGCAATCTCAAAAGGGACTTACTGCTCAGGGTGAAGTAACTACTTCCTCAACAAAGGATATCGTAGAAGATTCACCTAAATCAGATGATATGCTGCATGCATTGCAGGAGTCTCCTAGGTCTAGTCGAGGTCACTTTGAAAGTGGGGCTAAGGCTGTGACTGTGCAACATCAAGAGTCTTCTAGACCTAGTACAGGTAGATCTACCAAAAGTAGAAGCTTGGGTAGTATTTAGAAGTTGATATGAATTCCCTTAAAATAAACAGATCGTAGCTATCCCAGTTACGATCTGTTTATTTTAGGCGAGATGTGTGTTTTATAGTTTTAGTTCTTTTTAGTGTTGTTGATTTTTTTTACATACCTGCTTAATATACAGTGTTATATGCTTAAAATTGATTTAAACTTAATATTTTATATGTAATTTTAGTGTTTAAATCAATTGTGTGATATGGCAAACGAATCAAACTTAGAGGGAGAACAATTAGAGAGAGAACCTGTAAAAACAGTAAGTTCTGAGGATCTTTTATTACAATATTCTAGTGAAATATCTAGTATAGTGGAGGGAGGTGATATTTCAAAATCATCTGATGACCTCTTAAATTTGTTACAAACTAGAGAAGAGTTACTTAGTCATATTCAAGGTCAAAATAAAGAAGAATATGAGCGACTATTCAAGAAAATAGATAAGGAATATCCATTGTCTCTTGATATTGACGATAGAAAAGATTCATTAGAAACTGCAAAACAAATGGACGATCCAAGTTTGCTAATTGATGCTATAGCACATATTGATAGTTCGGTAAAGGAGAAGGCACCTAGGTTAGGTTCAACATATAATCAAGAGCATAGACAAGTATTAGTATCAAAATATATTAGAAAACAGTTATTTGAGAAGCTTAATGATGTTTCCTCAGATAAGCAAGCTATGTTAGCAAACCTAGAGAAAGCAGGCGTTCATTTGGATCCGAAAGTAAAAGAACAATTACTTTCAGGTGACACATCGCTAAATACAAATGATATTTTTAAGGAGCAAGGTGTTAATAAGTATGCTTCTGTACAGAAAGTTATTGCTTCTGTAATTGAACCTGTTGCTGATTTTGTACTTGGTAATTTCAATAAGCTATATAATTCTATAGCAAGTTTATTTACAGGTCTTAAAGAAAAATTTAAGAATCGTTTCTCTAATAAATCCAACCCTACTCCTGATTCTGA
>CAYYNF010000223.1:0-3894 GCA_964472695.1 uncultured Flavobacteriaceae bacterium | reverse complement strand
GTGTTTTATACTGTTATAAAATTGAGATTTATCAAAAGAAAAGTGATGCCTTTCTTCTATAAAAAAATCTTTTATTCTAGCGGTATTTTCCTTAGTTAATTCTTTTAAGAATTCGATACGACTTTCTGCAGAAGGGAAACTAATTGCTTTAGCTTTTTCTAAGCTTTTAAGGAATTCGTTTGTTTTTTGGTGAACCAATATTTCTATTAGTGAAGGGGGGCATTGTATACGAATATTGATAGTGTATTCTATACCACTCCTTCCTTGTTCAGATAGTACAGATATTTGTTCCTCTACATGGTCGGTTTCAATGGTAGATTTTTTATGGATATTAGAAATAAGTTCTTCTTGATATTTTTGGAAGGATCTTTGAAAGGTAATTGCATCTGTTACAATCGGTTTCATATATTTTTGTTTCAAATTTACATTTTAATACTTATACAGGTCACAGTTATTCAATGGTATAGTTTTCTTTTTCAGTGTAGTTGGTTTTAGGTTCAGTGAGGGGAGTTGAAAGTATAGTATAGAAAAAGGCTAATTCATATATTTATGAATTAGCCTTTTATGATAAAATTAAATTTTCAACTGGTATTACGTTATTTTATAGTAATCATTTTACTAAAAGAGGTGTGGTTACCAAATTCAGGAGCATACATACATTGTATTTCAGTAATTCCACTAGTGAAACTTCCTTGTTGACTAGCAATAACATCATAGTTAACTACGTATTTTCCTTTGTTTAATTTATCTATAAAAAAGTCAGTAGAGGTATCATGTGTACTTTCATACCTACGAAGTCCATCTTTATAAGTATAACCTGATAACACACTAATAGGTTCAAAGCTACTTGGTTTTGAATCTTTCAGGTGTACAAATTCTAGATCATCTTTTGTTTCAATACGTATGCGTATTGTAATGATATCACCAATTTGTATAGGGGTATTTTCATCAATCTTTTTCAGAGACATACCTTTATCTGTTACTACTTTTAAATACAGGTCTTTCTGTATGTTTATTGCGGCATTGTCATTACTTTTAACCTTGTCAAGGTCTTCGAAGTACTGCCAGTAATAACCACCATAACTGTCTGTTTTTCCTGTATTTGTAATGGTTATTTGTTTCATGTTATCTGTGATTTCCGATGGAGACCATGAGGTTTTAAAATAGCCTGTGCCTTGTTCTTTTTCTTGTTTTAAGAGTTTATCAGGGGCTATTGGTTCATCTTCAAAATTAATTTTTGTATTCCCCTGAATAGAAAGCCAGTCGTTACCATGAAGTAGTAAAGCATAACAAGCCTGACTAGTTTCTATAGTATTTGCCCATCGATTGCTACGCTTATTCTTCAATAAATACAATTTCATTTGTTCTATTTGTTCAATAGGTTGCTTGGTTTCTGAGAAAGCTTCAATTAATAGTGCTTGTGCTATGATTTCAGAATTATATAAATGGAAAGAGGCGATATTATCTTTCCAGTACATACCATTATCAATTGATTTTACAGCAGATTCACTCAGTGCTGTAAATATTTCCTGGCTAGCTTCTTGCTTTTCTTCTCGATGTAAACATAAAGCTACTATAGCCTTTTGGTAAGGGGTGTAATTTTGCCAAGATTGTTGGTGGTAATCAAGACTTTTCTTGAAAATATCTTTTATCTTTTCATTTACAGTATCATAAGGAGGTTTATTCAAGATGTAATATGAGTATAACAGATCCATAGACTTATAGAAGTCATTTTCATCTAAACCTTTATCTATATGTTTGTCAAAGTTTTGTAGTATATTATTACTTAAATATCTAATAGCTCCTCTTTCAATAAGATTTATGTTTTTAGACATTTCTGTAAGATGTTGTATGTTAGTGTCTTCTCTGTCGAATTCTGTAGCAGGTATATTATTTATACCAGCAAGAATATATTTTGTGATGTAAGGGTTGGGTTCTCCGCCTTTAAACCAAGGAAAGCCTCCTGAACTGTGCTGTAATTTAAGAAGGTTACCTGATAAAGTAGAGAGTTCTTTACACATATGGTTAACATCTAATAGCTTTGCTATATGTTGTTGCTGTATAGAATCTTCCATAGCTTCTTGTAGCCAAGGTGTTGCATTAATAGAGATCTTTTTAAGAGATTCATTTTTTTGTAGAGGGCTTCTGAGACTTCCTTTTTCTTTCCAACTATCAAATATATCTTTTATGTTAGGGTTAGATTTCAAGATATTTATCCCTAATGTATTTGCATAGATATGGTTAAAATATTTTTCGCTACATGCTTCTGAAGAAGATTCCATCAAATATGGGAGTGCTTTTAGAGCAAACCATGAAGGGTTTGAAGTGTATTCTAACGTAAGACCATGTGGTTGTAGTGTTTTGCTATTAGGAGTAAAATGTTTTAAGCTATAGGTTTTTGTGCTGTCAGCAGGTATCCACATAGCAAGACTTTCTGAAATTAATTTACGGTTATTAAGTACAGGGATCACATTGGTTTCTCCATCACTAAAATTAGAAGAATTTACAATAATACGATATTGAATAGCGTTGATTCCCTTTGGAATATCAATTTCCCATTCAACATCCTGACTTCCATTTTGTCCTATTGAAAATGCTGTTACAGGTGTTTTCAAATTTAATGTATCATTAATATTTTTACCTGTAACGGGGTCTAGCCATTCTAGTGTAGCTTTTCCTTCTTGTACTGCATTTGTGAGATTAGTTACTTTTGATTTGAATACTAAGTGATCTCCTTCACGAACAAATCGGGGAGCATTTGTTTTAATATTGAGTTCTTTTTCAGTAGTTACTTCTGTTTCTAAAATTCCATAAGAAGCATTTTTATTATGTGCTAGTAATTTAAAGTTCCATCGTGTTAATACATCTGGAGCTTCAAATTCAAAGGAAACCTCTCCTTTTTTATTTGTGTATAATTTAGGAAGAAAGAATGCTGTTTCTTTAAAGTTCTTACGTGTGTATATGTCTTTAAAATAGCTCTTCTTAGAAGTTACGGATGTCGTTATTGCTTCTTTAGGAGCCGATTTGGTTTTAACATTTTCTGTACTGACTGTATTGGAATCCTCCATGGTGCTTCGTTGTGTTATCGCCATTTTATTACTACTGCGATACATCAACTTACGTCTGTTGTAAAAATTTGTTCCAAAATAATTTAGATGATGGGCTTTTATTTCTGTTATAGGTTGGAATTTTAACAGAGACTTAATTCGACTTTTGTAACTATTGACTTGATTTATCTGAACGATTTTTGGAGGTTTAAATGAAATGTCATTAGCAAATGTAAAATCGGTATTCCAAGTATGTGGTATTAATTTGTCGAGAGATGCATTGTACATACTAGCTAAAACCTCAGTGGTCTTTAGTTCATTAGCATTAGTGGTAATTTTAAATCGCCATTTACTCTTTTCACCTGGTTTCAGTTTATTTGTGAAAATTGATTTTTTTATAGTTAGCTTTTCTTTGTTATTTGAAAAGTTTAAAGTATCACGTTTTTTATGAAGATAATCATAAACCTGATAGTAATAGTCAATGTATACATCGGAATTAGGGTAGCCAAGTAATTCAAGATAGATAGATTGATTTTCATTATTACTTAGATTGATTTTCTTTTCTAATAATTTCTTGTGATTATCATACACAATCATAAATACCGTAAGGTCTTTAGCTCCCGATTTTAGGTTTACTGTAGCTTCCCAAGGGTGCGTTATGTCGTAATCTAAAGTCGTATCTAATATTATATTTTCAGCAACTTTATCTTTCTTACTATCATTTATTCTGAAAAATTTCCTGTTTTCTGTTGAAGGGACATTATCCGAGTTAAGAATTTTAGTAGTCACTACAAAATGACCAGTCCCCCAAGCTTTAGGGTGGTATGGCTCTAGATAAATATAATGT
>CAYYNF010000222.1:0-3967 GCA_964472695.1 uncultured Flavobacteriaceae bacterium | reverse complement strand
ATGTATTTCAACCTATTTAACATACTTTTAAACGAACTTTAGTATAGTTACACCAATTAAAATATTAATTATCGTATAAATAAGTTGAATTATTTTTTCTTTATAGAAGAAAGAAGCCACTTATATGCATCATGATATTTTCCAATTGAGATTAAGTAATTTTTCATAATACTTTAAACATAATAAAACCTGTGCCACACTAATAAGTGACACAGGTTTTGTTATATATTCAAAGTATTTGAACTATCCTAGCTTAGTGCTTTTTTAATACGAGCAATTGCTTCTATTATTTGTTCTTCACTAGCAGCATAAGAAATACGAATAGAATTTCCATTTCCAAAAGCATCACCAGTTACTGTAGCTACATTAGCTTCTTCAAGAATATAAATTGCAAACTCAGAAGCATTGTTAATCACTTTTCCTTTTAGGGTTTTACCAAAATAGTAACTGATATCAGGGTAAACATAGAATGCCCCTTTTGGTTCATTACATTTAAAACCAGGTATTTCATTTAATAATCCTAAGATTAATGATCTACGTTCTTTAAATTTATCTACCATATACTGGATACGACTAACAGGTTCCTCTAAAGCAGTAATCACGGCTCTTTGAGCAATACAGTTAGCACCACTAGTAACCTGTCCCTGTAACTTGTTACAAGCACGAGCAATATAGCTAGGTGCACCAATATATCCAATACGCCATCCTGTCATAGCAAAAGCCTTAGCCACTCCATTCACAGTAACAGTTCTATCATACATATCTTCAAATTCAGCCATAGAAGCATGAGCAGTAACACCATAGTTAATGTGCTCATAAATCTCATCACTTACTACCACAATTTGTGGATGCTTTGCAAGTACATCAGCAAGAGCTCTTAACTCTTCTTTACTATATATTGATCCACTTGGGTTACAAGGAGAGCTATACCAAAGCATTTTAGTTTTAGGAGTGATAGCAGCTTCTAGTTGCTCTGGAGTCATCTTAAAATCTGTATCTATAGATGTTTCAACCTCAACAGGTACACCTCCAGCAAGCTTTACAATATCACTGTAGCTTACCCAGTAAGGACAAGGAAGTATAACTTCGTCACCTTCATTAATACATACTTGTGCTACATTATAAAGAGCTTGTTTAGCACCAGTACTTACTACAATTTGAGATGGCTCATAAGTAAGTCCATTATCTCTTTTGAATTTAGTGATAATAGCCTCCTTCAACTCACCATATCCATCCACAGGAGTGTATGAATTATAGTCTTCGTTAATTGCTTTAACTGCAGCTTCTTTAATATAGTCAGGTGTATTAAAGTCTGGTTCACCAAGACTTAACCCAATAATATCTTTTCCTGCTGCTCTTAACTCTCTTGCTTTTGCTGCCATCTCTAAAGTTGCAGACGGAGCCAAACTGTTTATTCTATCTGATAATTGATTACTCATCGGTAAAATTGATATTGTACATTATTTTAAATCAAAGCAAAAGTAAATAATTTCATTTTTCTGAAATCACTTTTTGACTAAAAATACCAGCTTTTAAGTGTATTTTTGTGTAAAAATAAAATGGACCATGGAAATCATAACAAAATACTTTCCTGATCTTAGTGAGAAACAGCTAGAGCAGTTTGCTAAGTTGAAGGATTTATACATAGAGTGGAATGCTAAGATTAACGTTATTTCTCGTAAAGATATAGACGCCTTATATGAAAAGCATGTATTACATTCTTTAGGGATTGCGAAAATTCAGGAGTTTGCTCCTGGTAGTACAGTGATGGATGTAGGGACTGGCGGTGGTTTTCCTGGCATTCCTTTAGCCATTCTTTTTCCTCAAACTCAGTTTTATTTATGTGATGTTATTGCTAAAAAAATAAAAGTAGTTAATACAGTTGCTAAAGCCTTAGACTTAAAAAATCTAGTAGCTGAACAAAAACGAGCTGGTACTTTCGATACACAGTTTGACTTTATTGTAAGTCGTGCAGTTACTCGTATGCCCGATTTCGTTTCTTGGGTTCGTTCTAATATTAAAAAAAACTCCGTACATGAACGTAAAAATGGGATTCTCTACCTTAAAGGAGGAGACCTTACAGAAGAGTTAGCTTCTTTTACTACAGTACAGCAGTTTGAGTTAAATAAAGTATTTGAAGAGGAGTTTTTCGAAACTAAAAAAGTGGTTTATCTTCCGATGAAATTCCGAGGATAGAAACATATTGATTTTGTTTTAGGAAATATAACTAAGAAGCTTAATTAGCAACTCTTTTATTTAATTGATTTTAATACTATTTTCACTGATTTATAAAAAAATAGACACTTATATTTATTTTCTTTGTTTAAAAAAATATGCCCAATTCATATAGTACTGAAGAAGATTATACCCCAACGATACCACAAGATTCAACATCACATCATATAGAAGAACACCCCAAGCCATCGTCATCACAAAATAGTGAAGAAGAAGAAAAACTTATAGAAAAACCAGATGAGTCTTTGCTTAATGTAGGAATTGGAGCTTCTTATACTGGTGTAGCTGGGGGTATAGGGATGTTTGGAGGGGGAATGTATGTTGCCCTTATCGCTAGTACAGCCTTTCCTCCTTTAGCAGCAGGTCTTTTAATAGGAGGAGTAGCACTTTTTGCCTTATCTGCGGTTGCAAGCGACTACTTTGAAGGCAAAAAGAAGCAAAATGCAAAAGCATACAATAGTCAATTAAGTAATAAGCAAAATCCACATCGATTAAAAGAAGTAAGTAAACCAAACAGTATGGATTTATCAACAACCTCAATTGAACACACAGCTGGAGCTTCAAAGGCAATAGGGCAACCTCCCAAAAGAGCTGACTCACAAAAAAGTGTAGCTAAAGGCACGAAACAATCTCTATAATTTTTTTATAATAACTAAATAAAGGGCTTAGATTGCAATCTAAGCCCTTTATTTAGTTATACACAATATTTAAGAAGTTGCTGTTTCAGTTTCAAAATCAAGTTCTTTTCCTAAATCTTCATGTTGCTTTAATTCATCTTTTAAGTTATTGAGAACATTTTCAAATACTTGATAAGCAATTTTCCCCATCGGTAAATGTACTGGTGGCTCCTCTAAAAGATTCAATTTATATATGGCTTCCGCAGCTTTTTTAGGATCACCAGGCTGGTTACCACTAAGTGCTTGCAAAGATCGGATGCGTTCCCCTACTGTTTCATCATAATCATCTATCTTGGTATTATCATAAGTAGCAGAGCTTCCTGCCCACTCTGTACGGAAAGGACCAGGTTCTACATTGGTTACTTTTATACCGAGTGGTTTTACTTCTGCTGCTAGTGCTTCCCCTGCACCTTCTAAAGCAAATTTCGAAGCATTGTAAATACCCAATCCTTGAGATCCTATACGCCCTGCAATAGAAGTAACATTAATAATATGCCCCGAACGTTGTTTACGCATAGATGGCAAAACTTCACGAATAGTTGTAAGTACGCCAAATACGTTTACTTCAAATTGTCTTCGTACTTCCTCATCTGATATCTCCTCAATACTTCCCATGAGTCCGTAGCCAGCATTATTTACGAGAACATCAATTCTACCAAAATCATTTATCGTTTTTTGAATACCATTAATAATGGTTTCTTTTTCACAAACATCTACAAGAACACCAAAGGATCTCCCTGGTACTTCTTTATTAAAAGACTCAATTTGTTCTTGTTTACGAAAAGTTCCTACTACAATAGCTCCTTTAGAAAGTACTGTTAGTGCAATTTGTTTTCCTAGTCCAGAGGATACCCCCGTAATGAACCACACTTTTTCATTTTGTGTCATAAGTATTTTCGTTTATTTAAAAAGTTTACTCTTTCAAAATACTAAAAGATATGATAACCAACCAATAAAAGTACTGATTTTATACTTTTTTAAAAAAATCACTTAACTTATATGAAAACGAAATGTTTTTATAATTTAATAACAGAAAAGCCTATATGAATATTTCC
>CAYYNF010000221.1:0-3983 GCA_964472695.1 uncultured Flavobacteriaceae bacterium | reverse complement strand
GTCGAATTAGACTCTAAGTTCAACCTTAACCTAAGTAGGTTTGGTTATTATTCAGGAAATCTACGTAAGAAATAATTTTATTTAACAGATATTAAATTAAATCTCGGTCTAATTATTAATTAAATTTTAAATTTAATATCTCATTCTATAAAGTGTATCATTAATATAAAGTAGATGAAGCTTAACAACAAACTTGTATTCAATTTATCAGCCCTTCTTTTAGGCATTATTCTTACCATATCATACTTCTCTCCTTCTGTTTTCGATGGTAAAACCTTAGGTTTCCATGATGTAAAACAAGCAGAAGCATCGAAGGCAGAACTGAAAGAATATAGAGATAAAACTGGAAAAGAAGCATTATGGACTAACAGAATGTTTGGCGGAATGCCTCTTTACATTACTGGAAGTAAGTTTTCTAATAATTACAGTGAAAAGCTTTCTAATATTTTTAGGTTTCTTCCTAGAGGTGCTGACGTCACGTTTTTGGGTTTCGCTTCATGCTTTATTATGTTACTTTGTTTTAGGGTTAACCCTTTAGGGGCCTTTATCGGAGCATTTGCTTTTGGATTTAATACCTTTAGCATGGTTAGTACCGAAGCTGGTCATATTTTTAAAATATTAGCTTTAGCCTATACCCCGTTAGTCATAGGTGGAATAGCCTTATTATTCCGAAACAAATACTTTTTAGGTCTTGGATTGCTAACTCTCGGTATCACTCTAGAATTGGCGGCAAAACATTATCAAATCACTTATTATTTAGCGTTTTTTGGCGGTATCTATGCCTTGTATGAAGTCGTGTTATCTGTTAAAAATGGTAAAAACATCAATGATTTAATTAAGACTTTTGGGTTTGCTATATTGGCAATAATTATAGGTGTTGGACCACACATTTCTCGTCTATGGTCTGTAAGCGAATACAATAAATACTCAACTAGAGGGAAAAGAGAGCTTACAGTAAATACCCAGGCTAAAGATAAAAATCAAAAATCTGGTTTAGATAAAGATTATGCATTTAGTTGGAGTGAAGGTAAGTTTGAATCTTTTACATTATTGATTCCTGGGCTTTACGGTGGCTCGAGTACTCAAAATGTAGGAATGAAATCTGAACTCGCAAAAGAACTTAAAGCTAAAGGAATTCCTAAAAATCAAATTAAAGGCTTGACGACAAGTGCTAGTTTATATTGGGGAGATCAGCCAGTAACAGCCGGCCCTGCCTATGCTGGTGCTGTCATCATGTTTTTCGTTTTCATGTTTTTTATCACAATAAAACAACAGAAAAAATATTGGTGGGTTTTAGGCTCAACACTTTTAATGTTGATGATTTCGTGGGGAAGCAATTTAGAATGGTTCAACTATTTAATGTTCGATTATTTCCCAATGTTCAATAAATTTAGATCGGTTTCCATGGCTATTACACTAGCCATTTTAGGTTTCTCAATTATGGGAGCAGTTGGTTTAACTACACTTTTAGAAACGGAAAATTTAGAACAACAGAAAAAATTAATACTTAAATCATTTGCTTACTATGCTGGTACAGTAATCGTTATTTGGCTTGGTTTAGTAATGTTTGGTGATTTTAGTGGCTTAGTAGACGATAAGTTAGCATCAGCAGGTTATCCCGATTGGTTATTAGACGCTTATGTAAATCAAAGAAAAGCATTTTTACAATCAAGTGCACTTAGAGTACTCACAATATCAGGCATTGTTTTCGGTTTATTATACTTCCTAAATAGACAATTATCTAAAAGCAACTTAGACATATTATCTCCTAAACTTTCGTGGCTTTATGTTACGATTGCTGTTGTATCATCTATCGAACTCTACAACTTCAATAGAATGTACTTAAACGAAGAAGACTTTGAACAAAAAAGAAAAGCAACGGCTATAATTCCTGACAGAGCAGATCAACAAATCATGTCGGACAAATCTGAATTCAGAGTTTTAGACATGAATAACCCTTTCAATAATGGTATAACATCTAACTTTCATAATAGTATTGGTGGGTATCACGGTGCAAAAATGAGAAGATACCAAGATCTAATAGACTTGCACATTTCTCAGAATAATCAAAAAGTACTGGATATGCTTAATACTAAGTACATCATAGCCAATACTGAAAATGGTCGACAACCTATACCTAGAAACAGTGCGCTTGGAAATGTATGGTTTGTAGAAAAAGTACACAAGGTTAAATCACCAGATGAGGAAATTTCATTTTTAGGAGATAAAAATTTCAACCCTGCAAAAACTGCCGTTATAGACGAATCTAAGTTTCCGCTGGATAATAAAACTTATCTATCTAGAGGAAAAATAAAGATGGTTTCTTACGAACCTAATCACTTGGTATATGAATCTATAACTCCATCTAATCAACTGGCGATATTTTCAGAAATATATTATTCTGCTGGATGGAAGGCATTCATTGATAATGAAGAAGTTGATATACTCAGAGCGAATTACATCTTAAGGGCTCTCCAAATCCCGTCAGGAAGTCATAAAATAGAGTTTAAATTCGAGCCTGATAGCTACTACAAAGGAGAAACATATTCACTAATATTTTCAATAATCATGTTGATTGTAATATTTGGATCTATTGGTTACTCAATTTTTGACATCTATAAAAAAGGTAAATCCGTACAATTAGTCTAAAAAGATTAGGAGTAATAACATGACTATCCCCTACCTTGATCTAACACCACAAGCAGATTCTAAAGCAAAATATTTGAATCTGATGGTAGAGGTTTTGGATAGTGGGATATTCATTGGCGGTAAATTCACCGAGATGTTTATTGAAAAGATGTCTGAGGCACATGAAAACTGTCATGTTATACCTACATCGACAGGTACAGACAGCCTTTTCGTAGCCTTAAAGGCACTCGATATTAAACCAGGAGATGAAGTTATCGTTCCTGCCTGTAGTTGGATATCGACTTCTGAGGTGGTTTCGTTGTGCGGCGCAAAACCTGTATTTGTTGATGTTAATGAAAACCACCTAATCAATACGACATTAATCGAGAAGAAGTTAACTAGTAAAACTCGAGCAGTAATTTGTGTCCACCTTTTTGGTGAGGTATGTCAAATGAAAGAGTTGCTAGACATTTGCAAAAAGCATAATTTATTTCTTGTAGAAGACTGTGCTCAAGCTGCTTGGGCAAGTTTATCGAATCAAAAAGTAGGAACTTTTGGCGACATAGGTTGCTTTAGTTTTTACCCTTCCAAAAACCTAGGTGCATTAGGAGATGCTGGGTGCATTACTACTAAAAATAATAAGCTAAGGGAAACAATAAAAAGGTTTTGCAACCATGGAGCATTGAATAAATACGACCATGTTATTGAAGGATATAATAGCAGAATGGATGAGTTGCAGGCTGCCGTACTTTCAGAGAAAATAAATTTCATAGACCAACAAAATCATTCACGAGTCATACTTGCTCAAGAGTATGAAAAACACTTAAACAATATAGGCGAAATTATTCTTCCCAATATAAAGGATGATATGAGTCATGTTTATCATGTTTTCGTAGTAAGATGTAGAGAAAGAGATGCATTAAAAATATATCTAGAAAGCAAAGGAATACAAACACTTTTACACTACCCCACTGCTTTACCGTTTCTTGATTGTTATAAAAAAGAAAACTATACCCCTAAGGATTTCCCTATGGCTTATGAGTTAAGTCTAGATATTTTATCATTACCATTGTATCCATCACTTGACAAAAGTAGTGTGAAAATCATCTGTGAAGAAATAAGAAACTTCTACAGAATAAGAAAAAATAACACTTGATCCATTGAATAAACAGCAAAAATTCTTCTTCTATTCGATTCTTTTAATCGCATTTATATTGAGAACATGGTACTATTTCGACCTTGATTTCATGAATGATGAAGTAAGCGCTGTTACTCGAATAAAGTACTTACCAGCTTCAGAAATTGTAACTTATGGTGAAGACATCAATCACGAACATCCGATGTTTTTACAAGGA
>CAYYNF010000220.1:0-4000 GCA_964472695.1 uncultured Flavobacteriaceae bacterium | reverse complement strand
CCTGAATCTCCAAGAAATAGAAGAGCGGAGTTCTCAAGAACAGATGATCGATTTAAAGATAGAACGTCATCTCCAAGAACTGCAAAAGTAGGTGTTGAAAATCAAAATGATACAAATCTTAGAAGTAGACGTAGTAATATTAGCAAAAATGCAGTACTACATGCCTTAAGTTATGAGGAAATTCTTAATATGTATCACGGTACATTTATGGATGACAGACCTACCACAGCTACGACTCGTGTTTTAGATGATTTCGGACTTAATCAGAGAAGTTATCTAAATTACTTAAATGCATACAAACAAGATGCAGGACTACCACAAAGTAGTAACTTACAAACACATTCGATAGAACTTTCTCGTATTAAAAGTGATACAACGATGATACGAACTAATAGAAACAATGTAAGTCCTTCATTAGATTATGACAAGATTCAAAGGTTCGTGCGTAGATTCAGGGAAAATTACAACAGTCTTGAAGAATGTCATAAGGCATATGCTAGGTATCATAATGTTACAATAGACGAACTTAATAGATACGTCCAAGCATCTAAAGATGATCTTGAGATTGCTAATAGTGTACCTACAGAAAATAGTAATCGAGCTAGAGTTACTGTCAATCGTGCTTTAGATCATTTGTCTTACGAGGCTATACAAACTATTCGTCGTACTGTTGGTGACTCCAAGTTTATGAAACAATTTGATATACCAAATAAAGAAGTTTTGAAGAACTATATGGCAGCTTTAATTGAAGATGGAAAGCAACAACAAAAAATAAAGAAAGCAGCTAAAGAAGAGGAAGCAAAACGAAAAAGTAGTAAAAAACGTGGTTGGTTTAGAAGGAAAAGATAAGGTGTTTGGATCCAAATCACAAATTCAATTGAAAAATATCATGACGCATATAAGTCGTTTCTTTTTCCTTTTCTAGTGCAAAATAAATTTGAACCGTAGCTAAGGCTATGCTTAAAATTTCTTTCTTCTATAAAGAAAAAATAATTCAGCTTATTTATACGACAAATAATATTTCGATTAGCATCACCTCTCTTCACTTTACCTAACCTATTGATAACATAATACATTTTCCTTATTAATTTTTTTATAAAAGTAGATATTTTATGGCAACACAATTAATTCCTGGATTAGAATCTAATTTCACAAGCCCCATAAGTCCTGATTTCAATGAAGATTTTGAAGGATTTTATCTAGGAAACTTTGAGCGTTCTGCTGATGGAAAAACAGTGAAATTAAAAGGTAATGCAGAGGAGGTAAGGAGACATTTTGGTTTACTATTCAGTAAAGGAATCCAGAAATACGTAAAGCATTTAAGAGAAAAAGGGAAGCTTGAAATAAGTGAATCAGAAGTAAAGGCATTTACTAATGATGTCCTAAAAGAATTTTATAGCATTGATTGTGATGTCACTAACTCTACATTTAATCCTGTAGACTTTATAAATAGAAAACTAGATAATGAAGAAGTCCCTAGTCATGAAAGAGATTTCATAAATTTTTTATCTAGGAAGCTACGTAATGTTTTTACAAAATCTAATTTAGATAAGGCCATACGAGCTACGACTCTTAAAAAAGGGATTGACTGTAATATTCAACAAAGACCAACACCACAATATACGGGTCAGACACGACATGAATATTCAAATGATCTTAATTACGATGCTATTATTCTAGAAATGACAAAGGTAATGTTTACTGAGGATAAGGAAGCATTGGCTCATAAATATAGTTTTAAAGACTTTAACGCTCTTATAGAAGAAATAAATAAACAATTCTCTAGAAATGGTACGTTTACGCATTCTATTGGATTTAACTCTTTTATTATGGATATGGGAGTGAGAATACAACAAAATGATCACAAAAGACAAAGCCTCTACAATAATAATTATCAACCACTATATAGATATGTTTCGCATAAGTATGAGAGTTTACGTAACAAAATAAAAGATTATGAGAGTATAGAAACTCCAAATGATCTAACTGAATTCCTCAATAAGTACGACTTTAATAATCACCTAGACTTTTATAAATCAATTAAAGCTGATTTAAGAAACTCCAATATCCCCCAATTAGAGGATAAGCTATTCCACTTTATATGTATATATAGAGATGTTAAGGCTATAGAAGAGCACAAAGAGCAACAACAAAACATTCCTAGAAGACCAAGAACTACAAATTCAGGCACTAGATACTCTGGATCACAAGAAAGAGAAGAGGCAACACCTACTCCGGAATCTCCAGAAAGGGAGTATACGAGAACAGGTGATGGAAATCAAAATGATAGAAATTTTACCAGTTCACGCAGTAATATTAGCAAAAATGCAGTACTACATACCTTAAGTTATGAGGAAATTCTTAACATGTACCATAGTACATTTATGGATGACAGACCTACCACAGCTACGACTCGTCTTTTAGATGATTTCGGACTTAATCAGAGAAGTTATCTAAATTACTTAAATGCATACAAACAAGATGCAGGACTACCACAAAGTAGTAACTTACAAACACATTCGATAGAACTTTCTCGTATTAAAAGTAATAGAACAGCAATACAGACTAATAGAGGCACTTTAGGTTTATCATCTAATATCAGAGAGGGCAACGACCTGCTTATTGAAGGTTTTATAAATTTTGTACGTAGATTCAAAAAATCTTACCAAAATGATGACCAAAAATGTAAAGAAGCATATGCTAGGTATTGTCATATCAGAATAGACGAACTTAATAGATACCTCCAAGCATTTAAAGATGATCTTGAGATTGCTAATAGTGTGCCTACAGAAAATCGTAATCGAGCAATAATTACTGTGAATCGTGCTTTAGATCATTTGTCTTACGAGGCGATCCAAACTATTCGTCATACTGTTGGTGACACCAAATTTATGAAACAATTTGATATACCAAATAAAGAAGTTTTGAAGAACTATATGGCAGCTTTAATTGAAGATGGAAAGCAACAACAAAACATAAAGAAAGCAGCTAAAGAAGAAGAAACAAAACGAACAAGTAAGAAAAAGCGTGCCTGGTTTGGGAGGGGGAGATAAGGTGTTTCTGATAGATAATAAATTTGTGTATAAAGGCTTAGAATAGTACTTTACCTAATAATGAATTCAAAAGGTTATATCGATATCATTCATATCTATAACGTTAAGCTCATTTTTTGTTATACCCATATCCCCCCTCCTTAACAGAAAAACTAACATATAAAAAAAGCCTCCAAATTTGGAGGCTTTTTTATATCTTAAAATAAGTATCTTTTTACTAGTGGTGTAACTCTTCTTCCCCTTCTTGGAAAGGAACATTCTGCGGTGCAAAATCTTGACCCGGAATTACATAATCACCATCCTTACCTGGCTTACTATAATCATAAGCCCAACGATGTACAGTTGGCAATTCTCCTGGCCAGTTACCATGAATATGCTCTACTGGTGTAGTCCACTCTAGCGTATTAGAATTCCATGGATTCTGTGTAGCTTTCCTTCCGTAGAACATTGAGTGAATAAAATTATATAAGAATATTAACTGTGCTGCCGCTGTAAATAATGCAAAAATTGTAATTAACACATTAGTATCAGCTAAATCATCAAAGTAAGGGAAGTTAGTGTATGTATAATACCTTCTTGGTAAACCTGCCATACCTACAAAGTGCATCGGAAAAAATACTCCATAAGCTCCTATAGCAGTTAACCAGAAATGTACATAACCTAAATTCTTATTCATCATTTTACCATACATTTTTGGGAACCAATGGTATACCCCAGCAAATAATCCATACAATGCAGAAATACCCATTACTAAGTGGAAGTGAGCCACTACAAAATACGTATCATGAACGTTAATATCTAGCGTACTATCTCCTAAAATAATTCCTGTAAGTCCCCCAGTAATAAATGTAGAAACTAATCCAATAGAAAATAACATTGCAGGGTTAAACTGTAAATTACCTTTCCATAGTGTAGTAATAAAGTTAAATGACTTTACTGCTGAAGGA
>CAYYNF010000219.1:2793-4024 GCA_964472695.1 uncultured Flavobacteriaceae bacterium | reverse complement strand
CTTATTAATAGGCATATCTCGTATAAAGCCTAGCTGAAGACCTCCAGAAAAACCAGTTTGTGTAATGCTTTCAGGTCGATTGAGAACCAAATTAAATGTAAACCCCGCATAAAACTGATCCTCTCTATATTTAGCATCGAGTTCCTTTTGCTTAGCTTCTACTTGCTCCTCTTGCCCTACCATTAAGACAGTACAAAACAGACAAATAATAAGTGCGACAACTTGTTTCATAATTAAGGTACTAAATTAGCTTATTTCTTCAAGAACCATGTGTGAAATCAAAACAAAAAACCTCTAAGGCTAAATTAGCCTTAGAGGAATATGAAATAATAATGAATCTAATTAGATTTATCTTTGGTTGTATAGTTCACACGAAACGCTTTTACCTCTTGCAGCTTCTTTTTGATATCTTGTATGAGACCCATTTCGGTTCCTTTATCAATCTTAAGAGCAGTGATTAAAAATGGTCTTACATTTTCGTTTTTCAATGCTCTTTCAGATGCAACAAATCTATGAATCTCCTCTACATTTGCTAACTTATCATTTAATTGAACTAAACTTTGATTGCTACTGGTTTTGTATCTAGAGCTGGGTTTACCCACATATATATTCATCAATACATCTTTTCTATCCAGTTTTTCGACCTGGGAAGCTTCTGGAAGTTCATTTTGCACCAATAGTGTTTCACTTCTCATTACCGTAGCTACCATAAAAAAGAACAATAGCATAAAAACGATATCAGGCAACGAAGCTGTAGATATCTCCGGTAATTCCTTCTGTTTTGAAGTTCTAAATTTTGACATAATCATTCATTTAAGGTTTATAACTTATATAGAAGATTGAGATTCTGAAATTCGTTCTGGAAACATCCCTTCAATGGTTTTCATCCTATCCCTTAAAGCGTTCTTATCCCCATCATAATGTACTGATCTCAATTGACCTTTCATTGTCTCATAAGACATACCGTACAACCTCATAGCTTCTCTATCATACAACTCTTGATATGCACTGACAAGCTCATTTTGAACGGCGATATAAGATTCGTAATTTGCTTCTCTGCTATTTTTAAAAGAAATAATGGCTTTATTAGGGTGCTCCGAAAATTGAGATAGCGCTTGTCCTTGACAATACGAACAATGTGTTTCTCCTTTTCCACCTCCATTATCTAGAAAAGCAACTATTTCGCCTTTAAGCTGATCTACCTGTGATATTTTTCCATCGACTAATAATT
>CAYYNF010000219.1:0-2783 GCA_964472695.1 uncultured Flavobacteriaceae bacterium | reverse complement strand
AAATAAGTAATAAAAATGCTATGTCTGCCATAGACCCAGCATTAACTGAAGGCATTGATCTTCTTTTCATAATTATATATTTAGTTATTCATTACAAATCAGATATACTGCGTATTGAAAACATATTGAAGTCAAAAAGGGGTAAAAAGGTCGGCAAGTGTTTGACTACAACGAAAGATTTTTGGATAGTTAGCTGCATAAAATAGCAGTATGTTTTACTATCAAACAATAGTTATGCCAATAATAGTTGTATGCTAAAATTTTAAAAAAAACTTAGATTACTTTACTTAAACTTATGGAAAGTTCGCTAGCTTAGTTTATTAAATACATTTTTATCCATCTTCATATTACACTATGCGTCACACATACATATTTATTATTAGTACTATATCCATCCTATGCTCGATGTATTCTCAAGAATCAAAATTTAGTATGGAACTGAATTATCCCATAACTTTAGGTAATAATTTTATTGCTGAAGAATATAGGGGTGTAATCGATCTTGGACTAAAATACACTTTTAAGGAGATAAGTGTATTTCAATTTGGAGTATCTTTTCACACTGCTACCTTATTAAACAGACCTGACTTTGATAATCAAAGGCCTGCTTTGAAAACCTCTGTTTATTGCATTCAACCTAGAGCCTTTATTGCTTTAGCAACTGAAAATTTAAAAACACTTACCCCTGCTATAGGAATTGGATATACCGTAGCGTTTTTTGATCTATCAGGAGGTTCTGAAACTGTTAACCTAGCGAATCCAAATCAAACTCGTAATGGATTTAATTTGAATTTTGGTATTGCATATCACATTACTGACCATCTATTTATACAGAGTCAATATGACTTTATAGTATTAAACACAGATAATGAAGCAAACATATCCTATAACAAAAACATACAACTTTTAAATCTTGGCATAGGATATAGATTCTAAAACAAAAAAACGCCTATCGAATCGATAGGCGTTTTGTATCTATTATGAGAAATTATTAGTTTCTCATATTTTCATTAGCGTCTCCAGATCTTGTGGTATAATTGATTTTAAGCGCTTGAACGTCTCTTAGTTCTTTCTTAATATCACCTACAAGTCCCATATTCGTTTTACCATCAACTTTTAAAGCTGTAATTAAGAAAGGTAATAATTCCTCTCTCTTAGCAGCTCTTTCTGCTAATATAAACGGCGCAATATCACTTACATCAGCAAACTTATCATTCAGCTGAATACGAGCCTGAGTACCTGCACTTGCTTTATACCTAGAACTTGGTTTACCTGCATAGATATACATTACCAAATCCTTCTTATCTAGTTTTTCTATTTGGTTTGCAATAGGTAGTGTGTTTTCAATTAATAAACTGTTTTCACGCATTACCGTAGCCACCATAAAGAAGAACAATAACATAAATACGATATCTGGTAAAGATGCTGTAGAAATAGCCGGCAATTCACCGCTTTTTTTCTTTTTAAACTTAGACATAGAGTACTTTTTTTATGTTATTATTTCTTTGGTTCTGCTTCTGAAAGCTTCTCAGGAAATAATTCCTGAATCTTTTTGATTTTGTCTTTCAGTCTGTCCTTATTCCCTGGATAATTTACATCCTTAACATCTCTTTCCATATCTTCAAAAGATGTACCGAATAAACGAATAGCTTCTCTATTACGTAATTCAGTATAGGCTGCAACTAATTCATTCTGTACCGCGATATACGTCTTATAACTTGTTTCTCTGTTATTACGTAATGAAATTACCGCCTTTACAGGATTATCAGATGAAGAAGGATTTCCTTTACCTTGACAGTAGTCACAGGCATCCTCACCTTGTCCTCCTCCGTTATCCAAAAAATCTTTAGCAGCAGCACGTAAATCTTTCAATTCCATTGGTGCTTCCTCTACTAAAAGGTCATTATTTTTGTTTACTTCTACCACAAAAATATTCTTTTCTTTAAGTATTGGAGGTGTTTGCTCCTCATCTAATGGTGGTGGAAGTTTACGACTAATACCACTATCTGTTTCTATGGTTGTAGTAACCAAAAAGAATATAAGAAGTAAGAATGCAATATCTGCCATAGACCCTGCATTTACCTCAGGTGCTGCTCTTCTTGCCATAATTATTTTCCTATTATTTTCTTAATACCTGATGTAAACATCAGTCCTACTGCAGTTATTGCTAAGATGTAAAATACACGCAATCCTGCTCCTACCCACTTAGATCCTGAAGCTGATAATACTTCACCATCTTTCATTGGTGTTTCTACACCTGTTGATGCAAAATAAGCTATTGCTACAATCACTAAGAAAACACCAATTCCGATTAATGTATTTTTTAATCCTCCTGGGTTCTTAGCTAAGCTAGAAAATATAGCCCAAAGTGTTGCGATAACAATTGCTGCAAAAACAAGTAGCGTAAGCGTATACATAGGACTTACAGTTCCTATAGCTTCTGTAAAAGCTGTAGATCCTTGATCCTTTACTAAATCCTTAGCATCCGTAATAGTATATTTAGACATCAATCCGTCTACTTTATTTCCCATTACATACCAAAGGATAGCACCTAAAACACCTACGGCTAATACTACGTATGTTAATATTTTTGAAATTTTCATGTGTCTTTTATTTTAAAGTTGAATCATAAGATTCATTAAACAAGATTTTGATAGTTAAAAAAGGTTCGTGTTTTAACGAATTCAACTATAAATTAGCTCTTGTTTTTGAACGCTACTAACATATCAATTAACGTGATAGAAGCGTCTTCCATATCGTTTACTATTCTATCAATCTTAGCT
>CAYYNF010000218.1:0-4053 GCA_964472695.1 uncultured Flavobacteriaceae bacterium | reverse complement strand
TTTGTTGGCTTAGTCCACTGGTTTCTTTAACCTTCATAGTGCTGAAAATAAAATTGAAGAAAATTGTAACTTCTTAGTTTATTAGGAGGTGAGGTATTCTATTTTTTTGATACAATTGTAAGAGAAAAGTCACCCATAAGATATGCAAAATATTTATTTGTAAACCGTGTGATGACTAATGTATATTTGTACCTACAAATACCGCAACATTAATTTATAATTTTTGTAAAAAGACCATAATGGATAAGGAACTAAAGCAAAAGATTGATTTGAAAACCAAGCCGTTAGGTGCTTTGGGTGATTTAGAGCGTTTAGCACATCAAGTTGGGATGATCCAAAATACATTAACCCCTAGTTTAGAAAATCCTGCTATAGTAGTTTTTTGTGGGGATCATGGTATTGCTAATGAGGGGGTTAGTGCTTATCCTCAGGAGGTTACCTATCAGATGGTTTTTAACTTTCTAAATAAAGGAGCTGCAATAAACGTATTTAGCGAGCAACATGGTTTTGATTTATCTGTAGTAGATGCAGGGGTAAACTATGATTTTGATCTTAATCAACCAGTAATACATCAAAAAGTAGCTCATGGTACTCAGTCATTTCTGAAAGGAGCTGCTATGACTCCTGAGCAATTTGACGATGCTGTGACTAAAGGAAGACAAGTCGTAAAAAAACTTGCAGAGAAAGGAACGAACATTATAGGTTTTGGTGAAATGGGTATAGGGAATACTTCATCTTCTACAATGCTTATGAGTTACTTGTGTCAGTTGCCTATTGAGGATTGTGTTGGTAAAGGTACAGGAGTTGTAAATGAGCAGTTTAATAAGAAGCTGAAAGTTTTACAACAAGCTAAAAAGTTCCATGGAGATTTAGACCAAGTACACGAGGTTCTTAGAACTTTTGGAGGTTTTGAAATGGTACAGATGTACGGTGCTTTCTTACAAGCTTATGAAGAGGGTATGACGATATTAGTAGATGGTTTTATCGCATCAGCAGTATTTTTGGCGGCTTACAAGGTAAAACCAGCAATAAAAAACAATGCTATATTCTGTCATTTAAGTGACGAAAAAGGGCATCAAACCTTATTGGGGTATTTAGATGCAAAGCCTATTTTGAAATTATCATTACGACTAGGTGAGGGGACAGGTTGTGCATTAGCCTATCCTATTGTGCAGAGTGCAGTGAATTTTCTGAATAATATGGCGAGTTTTGAAAGTGCAGGAGTAAGCGATAAAGACTAGTTTTAGTGAACAAAGAACTGAGAATTTTACTTACAGCAATACGTTTTTATACGCGTATTCCTTGTCCTGAAATCAAAGATTATGATCCGAATGATTTACACAAAGCAACTCGTTATTTTCCTTTTATAGGTTGGTTAGTTGGTGGACTTTCTTTTGGTGTGTATGCATTATCTACTATTTTATTCGATCATAACATAGCAGTGGTTATATCAATGCTTTTTGGGGTGTTGCTTACAGGAGCTTTCCATGAGGATGGGTTAGCTGATGTTGCAGATGGATTTGGAGGAGGTTGGACAAAACAAAAGATTCTTATGATTATGAAAGATAGTCGTGTAGGGGCTTTTGGGGTGATTTCTCTTATATTTTTGTTTCTGATTAAATACGCTAGCTTAGTGCATTTGTTGCCTTATTCTGAAAATCATTTAGTTTTATTTCTGTTTTTTGTCTCTTACCATTCTTTAGCACGTTTTACAGCAACAACGCTTATTTTTACTTCTATATATTCACGCGAGGATACTAGTAGTAAAGTGAAGCCTATAGGGAAGACTTATACTTTTAGAGAGGTGTTAGGAGCTAGTTTTTTTGGGTGCTTACCACTGGTGTTACTTTCCTGTTTACATATAAAGGCAGCCTTAGTACTTTTGCCACTGTTCTTTATTTCGGTATTAGCAAAACGCTATTTCGAGAAGTGGATCGATGGTTACACAGGAGATTGTTTAGGGGCTGTGGAGCAGATAGCTGAATGTGTTTGTATTTTAAGTTATATCATTTTATGGAAATTCATGTAGTAAGGCATACGCCTGTTGATGTTGAGAAAAATACCTGTTACGGTAGGTTAGAAGTGCCTCTCGGAGAAAGTTTTGAAGAAGATGCTTCTGAAATGCGTCAGTTTTTACCAACCGATTACGATAAAGTATTTACTAGTCCTGCAAAGCGTTGTGTTGACTTGGTGCATGCACTAAGTGTCACTGATTATCAAAAAGAAAATCGCTTACAGGAATTAGATTTTGGAGCTTGGGAAGGTAAGACTTGGGATGCTATTGATACTGAGAAGTTGCAGTTATGGATGGATGATTACGTAGAGGTTGCTCCTGAGAAAGGGGAGTCACTTATTCAAATGCACACACGTATTGTCAATTTTATAGAAGAGTTACGAGTGCAAGATTATGAAAAAGTATTGCTAGTAGCACATGCAGGGGTGATCCGATGTTTGTGGGCTTATTTTTTAGACTTTCCTCTCAAAAATATATTTAGGATCCCTGTTAATTTTAAAGAGCACTTTGTTTTTAATTTAGGAGAAAGTAGTGACTTAGATTCTGTGGTTCAGCTAAAATAATTGTTATTATTTAGCACTTTTTTAATTATACCGATTGAATTATTTTTCTTCTTGTAGGAAGAGGGAATTTTAAGTGTACCCTTAGCTGCGGTTAAAATATATTTTGTATTAGAAGGGAAGGAATAACTTATATGCCGCGTTTTAATTTGGTATTAGATCATTATTTCCTTTAGTGTTATCAAATAGGTAGTACAAGCTTTGATTCCGTAGTTCAATTAAAGTATTTGTATCGAGTGAGGTACTTTGAATGGTTGATACTTTTTGTGTTTTTTTCTTTAGGTAGTTGCAAAATTTACATTTCTAATGTGATAAAATGGTGTTTTTTCATGAAGTCATTTAGGTTTTAAATACTGTGTCTATTTATTAGACTATATTTATTTTCTGAAAAACTTATCTTTTTTGTAGTCCCAATACTGAATTTCATTTTTACAGTTTTGTTTGCTTTTATTTAATTTGTTCTATAACGTTTTAGTTGTTTATTTAGAATTAATAAGAATAGTTATATTGTTTATGTCTTGTTAAAAAATATCTATTACTAATAATTTTTCAAAAATACCACGTATAATAGTCCTCTTATTAAGGATGCTTTATTAATATATATCGTCTTTTGTTTCATTAGATGATTTCGTAAATTTACTAGGTAATTTTAGAGATAATATAGTATGCAAAAACAAGGGATGTATCTTCCTGAATTTGAACACGAGAACTGTGGGGCAGGATTTATTTGTAATCTTAAAGGAGAAAAGACAAATCAAATCATTCATGATGCTTTAGAGATCTTAGTCAAATTAGAGCACCGAGGAGGTGTTAGTTCCGATGGGAAAACAGGTGATGGAGCTGGTTTATTAATTGATATTCCACATGACTATTTTAAAAGAGTTTGTGAGTTCGATTTGCCAGAACAGCGTCAGTATGCAGTAGGTATGACTTTTCTGCCTAAAGTTGAAAATCAATATAACTACTGTAAAGAAGTATTCGAAGCTGAAATCAAAGGTCAAGGACTTCCTATTTTAGGATGGCGTGAGGTACCTGTAGATTCTTCACAATTAGGTGAAATCGCTTTGGCATCAGAACCTAATATCGAACAAGTATTTATAGGGCATCCAGAAGATATTTCTGAGGACATCTTTAAAGCAAAATTATATGCAGCACGAAAAATAGCTGAGCACACTATTAGGACTTCTAAGATGTCTCAGAGTGATTATTTTTATGTGCCAAGTTTATCGAATACAACACTTATATATAAAGGGATTATAATGCCTGAGGATATTGGGCCTTACTATCTTGATCTACAGCAGTCTGACTTGGTTACACGTTTGGCTTTAGTACACCAGCGTTTTTCAACGAATACGATGCCTGCGTGGGAGTTAGCACAGCCTTTCCGTTTTATGTGTCAAAATGGAGAGATTAATACGCTAAGAGGAAATGTAAGTCGTATGCGTGTACGTGAAGAAATCATGCAAAGTGAAGTTTTTG
>CAYYNF010000217.1:0-4130 GCA_964472695.1 uncultured Flavobacteriaceae bacterium | reverse complement strand
ATATAGGGCAAACGCATCAAAAAATGTATATTCCTAATATTTTTTATGAGATAATCAGTATTAAATTATACTAGCAACAAAGATAGGTATACCACACTTTATGATCTTACACCTCTATTACACAATTTCATAAAAATATCTTCCGAAAGATACTTTTATAAAACCTATTGTTCAATATTTTCTATTAAAATATCCTCCTCTATTTTTTCGCTCTTTTGAGGGGGATCTTTCTTATAAAAAGGAATTTGATACTGTAAGAAATAACGGAAACTTGCCCCTACATCACCTAGATCATTAGTGATCCCAAAGCCAGGAATATATAAATTATCAAAACCATCAGGGGCTTCATCATAAAATTTTCGTTGAATAGCTACTGACATTCCTAAATAGATATTATTATATAACTCAACCTTAATACCTACTAAGAACTCCGCCCAATGTGCTGATAAATTACCATCTTTTAAATTTGAGATACGTTCATCTACAGCAAAAAAATTATCGTTACTCACAATCGAAAAGTTATTAAGTTCCTGTGAAAAATTTGAGTAACCGTAACGTAATCCCACATAAATCATATTACGCATACCTATAAGATTTTTATACGTATTTTGATCAACACCTAATTTAAAGTAGCTCCCCTCAGAGGTAGTCGTAATAGTTTCTAACTCTGTTTTATTACTGACTTTACCAACCTCTAGAGCTAAATATTTCTTTGGTGTAATACGAAAATCAGCCATAAACTCCATTCCTTTGTAAGTTGGCTTCACCACAGATTGTACTATATTTTGAAGATCCGCCCCTAAACGTAATCCATACACATTATCCTTACGAACTTCATTCCCAATAAATGCCTTTTGATCTTGTGCAGATAAATTAGTTAACAGTAACCAACAACTAATGAATAAAACGTACGTGAGCTTCTTCCTCATCATCTACTAAATTTTGTTCTATAATTTTCCCTATAATAAACCCTCTTCCTCCTTCACTTCTTCGAATATCTACCTCTAAATCATTATACACTGTTTTAAAACCACAAGCACGATTGACATATTCATCAGTGCGATTGTAACTGAAATCAATAGTATCTATTTGAGCTGTCATTTCATCTAAAATATTGTAATTCTGTTTAAACACATACACTGCATGATCTTTAAAAGTAGGTAAACTAAGCGTTAAAGAATCAGTAGTCTGTGCATTAACGTACACATCTTTATTAGGATCTGTTTCGACATTATCGCCTATGTAAGTAACCTGTAAGCTCACAACATCATCAGGATTATCCTGATCTTCAAAGTCCATAAATCGCACAATTAAATAAGGTGTTCCTTGCCCATCTGCACAAGCATCATCTTTTTCACAAGCAAACATTACTAGTAAACTTCCTAGCAATACAAATACTAAAACTGAAAACTTCCTATTCATAGAAGGAGATATAATTTATATATTTTCAAAAAATTAACCGTAACCTATCTATTGAGCAAACAAGAACTCAATAAGTACAAGCAAGGCTAAAAACAAAAGTAAGTTTTTTAAGAAAAATAGCATTCACTTACCAACCTACTTTCATCTTTATATTAAAAATACGTGGACTCAAAAAATTAGGAATCGCAAACTGATTACCTGTCGTAGCATCTCTAACAAAGATATTAGTTATAGAATTAGCGGTATCAAAAAGATTGAAAACTTCAATACCTAATTCCAAATTTCTGAAACGCTGTAAAAAAGGACTTTCTTTGATAGCTTCATAATTATTTACTAAAACCCAAGAACTTCCTATATCAACACGCTTATAATCTGATAATCTAGACTGATACAAATATGGATCTGCTCCAATAGGTGAACCTCCTGGAACTCCTGTTTGATATACTAAATTAAGATACATTTTAAGATTGGGCTGACTTGGCACATAATCCTGAAACAAAAGTGCAAACTTAAATCGCTGATCCGTAGGTCGAGATATCCACCCTCTACCCGACTGATTTTCTTCTGTTTTCAATAAACCAATACTAAGCCAAGATTCTGTTCCTGGTACAAACTCCCCATTCATACGCACATCTAATCCATAAGCATAAGCTACAGCATTATTATGTGCACTATAAGTGAGCCTTACATTATCAACCGTGTAGGTATTTACATCGGTTAGATATTTATAATACATTTCAGAAACCAACTTAAAGGGACGCTCCCACAACTGCAAATCATAATCATGAGCCAAAGAAATATGAAAAGATTTTTGAGAATCTACTTTAGCATTTATCTGTGCTACTGCATTACGAAGCTCTCTATAAAAAGGAGCTTGTTGATAAAGACCTGAGGCTAGTCGAAAAGACATTTTAGAGTTAAAAGCTGGATGCCATGACAACTTAACACGTGGCGAAAAAAGCCACTCTTTATGATTTTCTCCATCTAATACAGATAAATAACGATACTGAGTACGTCCCCCTGTATTAAGTGCTATACTATGCGCCCCTAAATGATAAGTACGTCGCCACTGTAAATAAGTAAACACCTTTTGGGTAGTTAACTCCGTAAAAGAATTAGCACTACGATAAGGTAAAATAAGACGATCATCTTCATTATCAAAAGGGTTTAAAGGAGTCTCGTCGGAAACACCACCTAATAAAACCCCTGAATCACTTGCAAATTCAAACTCATCAACACGATCGATAAAACTTCCATAAGCATAACGTACCCCCCAATCAATTTTATTGTTATTATATCGAAAAACACCTTTTTGCTGTATATTAAAAATCAGAGCATCCAAATCATTACGTGCATGAGCTAAATTACTACCAATACCGTCAATTGAGGATATCGTAGTTTCATCGCTACCAGGAACTATATTTACATCTCCAACTATATAACTCGACTCTATATCAAAATATTCTTGTTCCAAAGTACGAAAAGCTGTAGCTATAAATTTTAAATCAATATTAGATTGGGGTTGGTAATCGAAATTAACCCCTCCTAAAAATGTTTGATAGGTATCATTCTCCTGACCTTCATAATGAATAACAATTGACTTTGGACTATCGAAAGTTCCAAAGTTAGTCACTCTTGAAATAGGCTGAAAATTATACATATTCAAAGCTATATTCCCAAGAACACCCAACTGCATACGCTCGTTTATCTTGTGGTTTACGTAAAACTGTGTATCAAAAAAACGAGGGAAATAATTTACCTGAAAATCACTATTTCTAGTTACAAAAAGACTATTATCACGATAACGAGTTCCTGTAATAAAATTCGTTTTCTTATCTTTTGACAAGTATGACCAACTAGTATCTAAACCAAGTAAACTAATACTAGCTTTAAATTTATTCTCTGTGGGTTGTTGGTAAGTAACATCTAAAACTGAAGATAACTTATCACCATATTTGGCCTCAAAACCACCTGCATAAAAACGAACACTTTTTGTCAGATCAGGATTAACAAAACTTAAACCCTCTTGTTGCCCTGATCGAATTAGAAAAGGACGATAAATAGGAATATCATTTACATAAATCAAATTCTCATCAAAGCTCCCTCCTCGAACATTATACTGACTACTTAACTCATTATTACTGCTAACTCCTGGTAGCGTTTTTAATACCGCTTCAATACCACCATTTGCCGAAGGAGCATTCTGTAACACCTCTGATTCTAACAAAGTCGTTCCCTCTTTATTTTTAATATCAGTATTGAGTATTACTTCTCCTATTTGCTGTACATCTAACAAAGGAAAACGAATATCAAGTTGATAATCTTGAATATTTTCAAAGAGCACTTCTCTTTGTTGAAACTGTCCATCAATACTCAGAAAAGCTATTCTGACGTTTTTTTTCTTTGGAAAGAACAGCTCATAATCTCCCTTTTCATCAGTATAGGTTTCTAAAGTATCGATACTAACCCTTACGTACTCTATCGGTTTTAAAGAAGTACCAGTAACCTTACCAAATATACGATAGTTCTGTGCAGGAAGTACACAACATGTAAACACACAAAATATTAAGGCAATTAATCGAAACAAGAATAAATGTTTTTAAATTTTAATTTTGAACCGTAAAGTTTGTTCTATACAAAGAAGTATTCCCTACATTATCTGACACATAAACTTTAAGCTCATTTTCACCCTCAACACAAATACCATC
>CAYYNF010000216.1:3739-4134 GCA_964472695.1 uncultured Flavobacteriaceae bacterium | reverse complement strand
CTACCACACGTGTTGTACAAATAGATCCTGGACCAATACCTACTTTTACGGCATCAGCACCCGCTTCTACTAAATATTTTGCTGCCTCAGGCGTAGCAATATTTCCCACCACTACGTCTAAGTTTGGAAAAGCTGCTTTTACAGATTTAAGTACCTCAACTACACCTTTTGTGTGACCGTGAGCCGTATCAATAATTACTGCATCTACCCCTACGTTTACTAAAGCCGTAGCTCTTTCAACAGCATCAGCAGTTACCCCTAAAGCTGCTGCAACACGTAATCTTCCATATTGATCTTTATTGGCATTTGGTTTTTGCGTAAGTTTTGTAATATCTCTAAAAGTAATTAAGCCTACTAATTTATTATCGTTAGCTACTACAGGTAACTTTTCTATC
>CAYYNF010000216.1:0-3729 GCA_964472695.1 uncultured Flavobacteriaceae bacterium | reverse complement strand
CTCAGCAACAGTTACCAAATTATCTGTAGTCATAATTTCAGAAATCAAACGATCAAGATTTTTCTCAAATCGTAAGTCTCGGTTAGTTACAATTCCAACTAATTTGCCTTGATTATCTACTACTGGTATTCCTCCTATTTTATGTTCTTTCATAGAAAGCTTAGCATCTCTTACGGTAGCATTAGAAAGTAAAGTTACAGGATCTATAATCATTCCGCTTTCAGCACGTTTCACCTTACGAACCTCATTAGCCTGCTGCTGAATAGTCATGTTCTTATGAAGAACTCCTATCCCTCCTTCTCTTGCAATAGCAATGGCCATACCAGACTCCGTAACAGTATCCATAGCTGCAGAAATAACAGGTATATTGATTGTTATGTTTTTGGTGAATTTAGTCGTAGTAGAAACCTCTCTCGGAAGTACTTGAGAATAGGCTGGTACTAATAGTACATCATCATAGGTTAGTCCTTCTCCTACAATCTTTGAATCATGTGCTGTCATGGCAATTACTAATTTAATTGCGTGCGAATATAATGATTTTACACAAGACTGAAATAAAAAAGATATGTATTCTATTTTTTAGAATAAAAAATAGAATACATTAGGGCAGGTACCTGAAATTTATTTTAAGAAAAGTGAAACCTTGTAATCAAGTTCTTATAAATTTTCAGACTTATAAAAAACATTAGGATATTAAACTCATATTTCATGTATTTATCCTATAAACTCATAGATAAACAATACTATTTACTGGAACTTAATCACATTTACAGGAGACACTCTGGTTATAAGATAAGACGAAAACCACATCATTACACAGCAGAGCCCTATTGTCCCTATATTTAAAAATACAATATGATACCACTCTATAAATACAGGAGCAACTCTCACATAATAATTTTCAGGATTTAAAGTAACCACTTGGAAATAATACTGAACTAATAAGCCACCTAACCCGATAATATTCCCATACAACAACCCTTTCAATACAATATGACTAGCCATATAAACAAATACTTTTCTAATAGACAAATTATTAGCTCCCAAAGATTTCAGTACTCCTATTAATTGCGTACGTTCTAATATGAGAATGAGTATAGCAGTGACCATATTAATAGCCGCCACCAATACCATAATCCCGATAACAGCTACAATATTCATATCAAAAAGGTCAATCCACTGAAAAATTTGAGGAAATTTATCAATAATTGTATTGCTGTCTAAATAAGACGAAATATTAGCATACACTTGCCTATTGATATTTTGTATATCTGAAAAATCATCAACAAAAACCTCAAACCCTCCTACCTCATCAGGCGACCATTTATTCATTTTCTGTAAATGTCTAATATCAGCAAATACATAAAGAGTATCAAAGTCTTTATACCCTGAATCATAAATCCCTGTAATTTTTAAAGCTCGTATATTAAACTTCCCATTCTCTTTAACGAAATAAGCAATTACCTTATCATTTAAAGAATAATTGAGTCGATCGGCAATTTTTTTAGAAATCAGTATTTCGTTATTAAGTTTATCTTGATAATTAGGCAGACGTCCCTCTTGTAAATACTCCTCAAAAACATCCCACTTATAATCACTACCAACCCCTTTAATTAATACTCCTTGAAAATTTTCTTCTGTACGTAAAATAGCCGATTTAACAAGAACTGCTTGTACATGATTTACACTAGGAACATCAGTAAATTGAGGATAAAAATCCTGATGGATATTAATCGGTTTTAAAGAAACCTGACTTTCATTATTATCATAATTAGATATTTCAATATACCCATTAAAAGCCGAGATCTTCTCTCGTATTTTATGTTGTAACCCTAAACCCGTAGCAATAGCTATTAACATAACTATTAACCCCAAAGCAACTGCTATAATTGCAATCTTTATAACAGGAGCAGTAATTGTATTATTAAAAGATTTATTTTTAACAAGTCTTTTAACTAAAAAATATTCGAAACTCAATGTGTAAATTCAACGTTTATTATCTCAAAAATACATTATTAATACTAGTAATTAGCTTTATATCCTGTACAAATGTACATACACATTCAAAATATCAAAAAACACCACCTGATACAGAAAAGAAAATAATAACAGGAGCACAGCAAATAGAACGTATTGAAAACATACTATCTCACAAATCTATAGGACTCGTAGCAAACCAAACAAGTATTTTATACAATAAAGACAAACATAAAGTCCATTTGTTAGACACTCTTGTTAAAACCAATATTAAAGTCAATAAAATATTTTCATTAGAACATGGATTCAGAGGCACACACGATTATGGAGCACATGTAAACAATGAAATCGACCCACAAACAGGATTACCAATTATTTCAATTTATGGTAAAAATAAAAAACCTAATACTACTGATTTAAGTGACATTGATTATATAGTATTTGACATTCAAGATGTAGGTGCTCGTTTCTATACTTATATATCGAGTCTCCACTATATTATGGAGGCTTGTGCAGAATCAAATATACCTTTAGTCATCTTAGATCGCCCCAATCCTAATGGACATTATATTGACGGACCAATACTAGAAACTAAACATAAAAGTTTTGTAGGAATGCACCCCATCCCTGTAGTACATGGAATGACCGTAGCTGAATACGCAACAATGATTAATGGAGAACAATGGTTACACAATGGCATTCAATGCGAATTACATATTATTGATATGAAACACTATAATCACAATAAAAGCTACAGCCTACCAGTAAAACCTTCTCCTAACTTACCAAATGATACTGCTATTAACTTATACCCTAGTTTATGTTTTTTTGAAGGTACTACCTATAGTGTCGGACGCGGTACACAATTACAATTTCAGATATATGGACACCCAAACTACCCTAAGACAAATCACTATCAGTTCACTCCTATATCATCACAAGGGGCTAAACACCCTAAACATGAAAACCAACTGTGCTATGGGCAAAACCTTACTAACACCTCTAAGTTAACATCCATTGAGCTTGATTTTTTAATTGACGCTTATAAAAATAGTAGTAATAAAACCCTATTCTTTAATTCATTTTTCACGAAACTTGCAGGAAATACAATGTTACAAAAGCAAATAGAAGCTGGACTAAGTGCTAATGAAATTAGAGAATCATGGTCTACAGCATTAGATAGTTTTAAAGAAACAAGAGAAAAATACCTATTATACCCTTAAAATGGAAAAGACATTTAAAATAATAAGCTACGCCGAAGGAGTATCATTACTCCTTTTACTATTTATAAGTATGCCATTAAAATATATGCTAAACATAGGACTCCCTAATAAAATAATCGGAATGAGTCATGGAATACTTTTTATCATCTATGTAATCATAGCCATTTATTTGAAAGAAATAAAGCAATGGAATCTAAAAAAACTAGGAATAATACTAGTATGCTCAATTATTCCTTTTGGAACATTCTGGATGGAGAAACGATTCTTGAAAAACGTAAAATAACTAAGCTAAATTAAGTATTGTATTACTCTTAATATAAAACACTAACCAATTGAATTATTACTTATAATTAAGTAATAATTCAATTAACCTAACAACCTTTTAGTAAACACAATACACACCTTAAGTAAAATAAACTTTACTTAATATCGACAAACAACTTATTTCTACCCCACCACATACCTTTGTCAAAAAACATTAAAAATTATGAGAAATTTATTGAGTTTTTTGGATGATGGTATCAACTAA
>CAYYNF010000215.1:0-4145 GCA_964472695.1 uncultured Flavobacteriaceae bacterium | reverse complement strand
CTTCAATACTATTTCCTAATGAAGCGTAGAACTGACTTGTTTTTCCTCCTCCTCTTGCAGGAGGTCCACCACGTCCATCAAAAAACACTACCTTTATATCATACTTTCTAGAAATAGCGGTTAGTGCTTCTTTAGCTTTAAATATTCCCCAATTTGCCATTAGATAACCTCCATCTTTAGTTCCATCTGAAAATCCTAGCATAATGGTTTGTTTCATTCCACGCTTTTTCAAGTGTGTCATGTAATTTGGATTAGTATATAATGTTTCCATTACTTGATCAGCAATAGCTAAATCATCTACTGTTTCAAATAAAGGAATTACATCAATACTAGGATTTTCCCAACCACACATACGAATCATTCCAAAAGCTTCCATTACATTAAGAGCACTACCGTTATTACTAATAATATAGCGGTTAGCTCCTTTCTCTCCATTATTTTTCTGAATTTCCTTCACAGCATAAATAGAAGCTATTGTTCTTTTAGCCATTTCATCAGATAGAATTTCAGGATCAATTTCAGCATTAACACTTGCTAAGAAAGTCTGTTGCTCTATCTCATCCATCTCCAAATAATTGTCAGGGAAAATATCTAGTCCTGCTTTTTTAGTATCCTTAATAATACTTACTAATACATTATGGTGCACTCGCGAATCCTGACGAATATCTAGAGTTCCAAAATGGAAACCAAAAAGATTTACCTTATTAATAAGATCATCTAATTCTTCTAAATATAGTCCATTATGCTTTTCAAGCAATGATGTTCGTATACTGTAAAGTTCTTTTTTGAAGAAATCTAACTTAAAAGGATCTTCATTATTCGGATAATAGATATTTTGATACAAACGATATTCTAAATCAGCAATTCTATCAGGAAGCTCTTCGAAAGTAATTCTTCTTTTAAGCTTTCGTAAATCCTTATAATAATTTGATAGAATTGCTGTTTTTAACTTTTCAGCAACCTTTAAAGTAATTTCTGTAGTTACAAAAGGATTACCATCACGATCACCTCCTGGCCAAAAACCTAGATTGACAATATCATTAATAAACTCTTCTGAACCAAAAATATTATTATCTATATAATTATAGATATTAGAAATCGAATGATAGAATACATTCTCCATGAACCATATTAAACTTACTGCTTCATCATAAGGAGTTGGTTTCTTCTTTTTGAAGAAAGGTGTTTTCCCTAGCTGAGCTAATAATTTTTTTATAGTCAATAAATCATTATTTCGAATTGCACGATCTAAATCACGAATAATCCCAAGAACAGTACCAGGGTAAAACTGGGTTGGGTGTGCAGTAAGTGTTGGACGAATCTTAAAGTCTTTCAAGAAAGATTTCATTTGATCAATTTGTCCTTTTTCTTGAGCTTCTTCCTTTAAACTACGGAGTGTACCACGCCCATCCATGTTATTTACACTGGCAAAAGCTGCATCCTCAATGGCATCGAAAAGAACTACTTGTCTTTCTATATATTGTATAAACCTAAACAGAAGCGCATTTCGTTTATTTTCGTCAGCATCCTTAAAATATTGTTCAAAGAATAAGTTAACAATTTCCGTAGGTGTTCGCTTTTCTTTGAATCCTTCTTTACAGACCGATTGAAAAAGAGGTAATAACACTCCTGTATTAGTGACCTTATCAAAAGGTAAGGTCATGAATATACTATTATAAATTTGATATTTTGATAGAACATCTTGACTAAAACGCTCTATTTTAGGTTGTTTTCCTGACATTGAGAGTTGGGATTAATTTGTTTTACATTTAAAAGGCACTATAATTCACTAAATATTGAATGCATTAGGCGTTTTTTATCGTTGATGCTCTCTTCTAAAGAAATCATTGTCTCAGTTCGATAGACTCCTTCTATGTCGTCTAATCTGAAAATAATTTCTTTAGCATGATTCGTATCTCTTGCTCTTATTTTACAGAAAACATTGAATTTACCTGTAGTTACATGTGCTACAGTAACATTTGGTATATCATTAATTCTTTGTAGAACGAATTTGGTTTGTGAGGTATTCTGTAAAAATATACCTACGTATGCTATAAAAGAGTAACCTAATTTTTGATAATTAAGTGTAAGAGAAGACCCTTGAATAATTCCCGCTTCTTCCATTTTTTTAACACGAACATGAACTGTACCGGCAGAAATCAATAGTTTTTTAGCTATATCTGTAAACGGAGTTCTCGTGTTTTCAATTAGCATATCCAAAATCTGATGGTCTACTTCATCAAGTTTAAACTTTGCCATAATTATGCTTTATTTTTTATAAAATTAACTATAACAAAAATATAATTTTTGAATTAGTATCAATGATTTTTTTATCTATAAATCGGAAATACTGAGAATTTTTCATCGTTTATTTGAATAAAACCAATTTTATTATCTATTATTAAATCATTGCAATGAACATCAAACGAAACTTTTTCATGTTTTGCATCTATTTCTAGGTGTCCAAATTCAGCTATATTCGGTTGGATACTAAATACTTTTGGAATAAAACAAAGCTCCCCTTCTATTAATTTTTCTTCGTATTGTAATGCGATATCTTTAATTTCTCCTTGTATTGTAATATTTCTAATAATAATATCATTGAAACATTTTCCATTTTCAGGAATATCAAAATACTTTTCATAACCATCAGTACTATTACCATGAATGGCAAAATGAGATAGGCATGTTAATAATGACCTATATATATAGTAACGGACTTTTTCCCTTTCATAATCGTTTTCATAATGCCCTGCCTCAAAAAGAATACCTGGAATCCCCATATCTTCAATGGTATCTCCTGTACAGTTAAGGTTAAAAGAGTCATCATATCGACCAACACTATTCGGAATTAAATGTTGAAGCGTATCATTCATTTGAGCGATTAGTTTCATGGCTACTCGTCTTGATGGAGTAATGGAGCGTTCAAGATCTCCGGCTGCTGAAAGAAAAGATACCGTAGCGATATTATTAGTTTGTCCTGCTGAAAAGATAGTTCGTTGCCCATGGAGGTTTAAAGCTAAATCTGGTTGTAATTCTCTTAACGTTTTTATGAATACTTGCATTTCACATTGTGAGCAATTTTGAGCATCTCTATTTAAATCAACCTCATTTCCGTTAATACGCGTATAAACTTCAGCCCCATCAGGGTTAAGCATAGGGAATATGTAAAGGGTACATGATTCTAATATTTGAGTAACGATTGTTTCCGAAGAGTTTTTAATCGTATTTAATAAATCGAACAAAGCACGTGTTGTGGTACTTTCGTTCCCATGCATTTGAGACCATAATAAAATTTTCTTTTTACCTGTTCCTACTTTTAAAAAATAAATAGGCCTACCTTTCTCTGACCATCCTTTTATTTCTAGTTTATAATCCAGTGCTAATTCTTTTAGCAAGGGTTCAATGTTAGATAATTTAACATGACGGCCTTCGAGTCTTTGTTCTTTATACGTGATATATTTTTCCAAAATTGGGTGTTTTTTTACAATTGTAATTAAATATTATTTGTATTGTGTAATTATGGCAGGTATTTCTTGTATACAAATGTACACAATAAAAATCTAGTACGATTATTTGATTCAGCACTATAGTTAATACTTATTATTAGGTGTAAGTATTTGTTTATTAGTTTTTTTTGTGATTTCATCTAAAGAATTTGATGAAATACCTAAAATATAATAGAGCTATTACCTGATGTAAATGTATTTAATTTATATTTGAATTCATAAAATAAAAAATAGTTCCAATGTTAAACAATGAACAGTTTGCAGAACGACTACAATCGCTTATGAGGTATTACAATTGTAACGCATCTTCTTTTTCAGAAAGAATTGGTATAGGTCGTTCTACAATATCTCATATTATTTCGGGACGAAACAAACCTAGTTTAGACTTTGTATTAAATATCTCTGAAAGCTTTCCTGAAGTAACTTTTGAATGGTTGGTTTATGGTCGTGGAAACTTTCCTGCAAAAAGTAGTGTTGTTGAAAAAGTAACTTCTTCAAATGCCCCAGTCCCTAAAAGAAATTCTAAACTTAAAAAAGCTCCAAATACTATTCCTGAAGTAAAAGAAGAAGAAGAAGATCTCTTTTTATCTTTACCCCCATTCGACTTTGAAGCTCATGAAAAAAAAAGTACTGAAC
>CAYYNF010000214.1:0-4179 GCA_964472695.1 uncultured Flavobacteriaceae bacterium | reverse complement strand
CAATGTATCTATGCAAAAACTTTTAATTCAATAATGACATTTAAGTCTTGTTTTTTCAATTAGTTATGTGTGAAATCTGTGTAATGTATTCTATTAATACTTTTCAATACAATAATTTCACAATAGTTAGCGTTATAAGGGTATAAAATGTTATCACAATGAATCCTATAACCAAAGAAAATAAAGCAGCTGTCTTTCGAAATGTTAGGTTAGTTATGCAGGCCTTTAATGAAAATAAAGGTAGTTTATCAGATTCTAGATCGTATTCCGATTCTAATTTTAATCTTGATGTAGTAGGTTTTGATTTTCGATATCAGGAGCAAACAGCTACAGTTTTAAGCTTATTGTATAATGACGAGATCACTTTAAGTAAGTCTTTCGGTCCTTCTGTTGAGTTGTTCTCTAGTAAGTTGAAGGAGGCTATACAGGACACTACCTTGCCTCCTGAGGAGTATTTAATGCTGTTTATGGGTTTTAATGAAGCAAGTCGTGAAACTGCTGAGGTTCTTGGTGTAGCACAAGAATTACAGGAGCAATCTGTTAGTCCTGAATTAGCAAATCTTGATCTTGATGCTTTCTTCGATTTACATTATCATAGTACCACAGATAGTAATCTGCCAATGTTAGAAGGAGCTATACCTCATATTTCTGTAGATTTAAAATTACTTAAAGAGCAAGAACGTGATTCTGTGTGTGTCGACTATATGGATTATTGTATAGAGCACGGACATCCACCTCATAATACTCATGAAATGTTTGGGCATTTTATATCAAATGAAATTGCACAGCGTGTAATACTCGCTGTCCGTTCATCATTGTATTTTGATAGGGTTCAAGATAAGTTGTTAAGAGAAAAAACCCTTCAATTTAAGCATTATTTGAGAGAGCCTAATAATCAGGAAAAAGCACAAATCTTAAAAGAGTATTGTTACCCATCTTCCAAGGAATTAAGTCCTAGTTATTATGAGTCAGAAACTTTCAAAAGCTTACTGGCTAAATTTACTCGAGACCTTATAGATAATCGTGATGATTTTATAAGCCTAGTTAACCTTAGTCATGGAGGAGCTTATCAAGGGGTTAATATCAAACACTTCATTACATATATCGAAAGAGAAATCACTAAATCTTTAAGTACAGATCCACAGCAAGAATCGAATACAGAGACAAGTGATGTCGATAAAGAAATTATTGCTAATATAGAGGAGTTGCTAAGAAAGCTAACTTCACATTCAGGGATAGCCTTTACATCAATTAGTGAATTTGCACAGATGCCTGGTAATGCTCAAGTAGATAACCCAAGACGTTTATTAGAAATGTTAATGTTCTCTATTCGTAATTATATAGATAGGGTGAAGAGAGAAGAGGGTATGAATGACATTATTGAGAACTATTTAGATGAATCTTCATCATTTGAAATAAGCCTTAAACGAGATTCTATTGTATATAAACATATGCAGTCATTCGATACTACCCCTAGTAACTACAATCAAAAAACTGTTAGGAATATTGCAAGGTTGAAAGAGCACTTAGACACATTGGGTTTAACGCTTTTTGATGAATTGTTTTCTGATAAAAATTCTTCTATAAAACAACTGGAAGATTCACAAGTTTTTAAACAATTCTACTTTCAACAGGAATCAGTGGATATCTATGATTACCTTTTTTACGTGAAAGAGCATGGAACCGAGAATAAAGAATTAGCACGCAAGGTTGATGCGTTATTTCATGAGCTGTCTATAGTTACTCCTTATTCTGAGGATAAACATCATTATCTGCAATCAACAATTGTAAATAGAGCAAAGGAAACTGCATTTAATACCTGTGTTGAAAATTATTTACAAACAGGAATAATGCCTCGTGCATTTTTTGAATATTTTAGAAAAGAAAGCTGTAGACCGTTTTTGTTTTCTGATAATACGAACTTTCAACTTAAGGAGACCAAGAATAATATAGGCCGTTTTAAGGACTACTTAGGAGTGGAAGATATAGTGAGTTTCGAGAATCACTGGGATAACATTCAAAAAGAGTCGCAATTATACTTTTTTTTAGATAACCTAGAAAGTGACATTATATGGGATGATAAAGACTTGATAAGTAATGTTAAATTACTTGAGTTATTTATAAAAGATAATATATTGTCTTTGTCTTCAGAACCTTTGTCCGAAAAAATAGAACAGTTTAAGCAACGTTTCGGTATAACATTACAAAATGTTGAGGAAAAGCTTGATAAATTTTGTAAACAGAAGCAAAACGAATCAGAAGCTATTAGGTATATTCAAATGGGGTATAAAGGCACTTTGAAAGATCATTTCTTCTTTAATAAATTAAGTGATACTCTTGAAACATTTCGCTATATAGGAGCTTTAAGTGAGTCTGTAGATCAGTTTCCAGAGACTCATCAGTTGCCTAAGCCTCTCATAAAACATTTAACTAAGTTAAAAAACCATCTTCAAGGCGAAATTGTTCCTCATTTTTATGAAAAGCTTTTTGCTTCGGATGCCATATTAGAAGATTGTTTAGATCAGCTTGCAAGTGAACAGAAGTTTCCTTTCTTTCATGAGGATCCTATTAAACAGTATCAAATAGAGAGCTTACTTATAGAAAAGGTATTAGCACGAGCTAACTCTAAAGGGTTTGTTATAAATCAAGGAGATCTTCTTATTGATCTATCTCCTAATTCAGAGAATTTTATTAGAAGTGTTGGGAGTTTACATAGATCTGCGTTTGATGATTGTGTTCGTAGAGACGCTTTTAAAGAAGAATTAAGTGTTAATTTACATCGTATTCAAAGAGAAAATTCATTATTCCCTCGATTGTCTTATTTAGGGAAAGCTTCTGTACCTCATATACGTTCAAGTAGATCTTATTTAGATTTTCAACTGAATCTATGTCAGGATGTGATACAAGCCAATAGTGATATGGTATTGGCTGTAGGTAATTATACTAAGAATATGAAGGACAAGTTATCTGCTATAAAAAAGCGTATAGGAGGTTCTATATATCCAAATATATATGATTACTTATTTCGTTCAGATGTGGTTCTGACTTCAAGTTTGGAATATCTTAATAGAGAGGGGGCTTTTCCTGTATTTTCCAAGCAGCCTTCACAGCAATCAGCTATAGAAGATATTTTGATAAAATCACTTTCTAAACATGTTAAACGAAACAGATTAACAGAAGCCTTTATGGTACAATCTAGAGCTTTTGATGTAAAAGATCTTAACGAATTTACGCAGAAGTTGAAGAGTTTTAAGCATGAAGTACCCACTTCAAAGGTTAGAAGGTTACAAAGGTTGTAAGTTAATTTTTAAATTAAAAAAGGAGCTAGTTTCTGTTAGCTCCTTTTTTAATGTTTTAATAACGATCTTTACGTCTTCTTCTATCTCTTCCTCCACTTCCGCTATTTCTGCGGTCATCGTTCCCTTTGTAATTACTACTTCTTCGCTTTCCTTTGAAGTTGTTGTCATTACCGTTTCTATTTCTGTTACCACCACCGCCATTTCTTCTGCGGTCTTGTCTACGTCCACCACCACGGTTTTCTGATACCTCAATATTTACTTTACGACCTTCATGTTTAAAGTCCTCAAACATTGATAGTACAAATTCTTGGTGTTCAGTGTCCGTGTTAAAGAAAGAGAATTTTTCTTTAACATCTACACGACTCACAGCATCACGACCAAGGCTTAAAGTTTCTTTTAGGCAATCTTTTAAAGACATCCAGTCGAATCCGTCTTTCTCACCTATATTAATAAAGTAACGTGTGCTATTGTCATTTCTTTCGTAGTTGTTATCACCACGTCCTGAATTGTCTAATTCACGAATATCCTTAGTCTTTTTGTAGTAAGTATGGAATCGTGTAAACTCAACGCTAACTAGTTTTTTAATTAGTTCATCTTTAGAAAGATGTTCTAGTTGTTGATTTATTTCAGGAAGGTAAGCGTCAATATCTTCGTTTATTTCTGTTTTTTCAATTTTTTCAGCAAGGTTGAATAATTGAATTTTACAGATCTCTTCTCCAGTAGGAACACTTTTTTTCTTAAATTCTGTTTGTAAGGTGCGTTCTAAACTTTTAATCTTACGTGTATCACTTTTTGTAGCAATCACCACACATGTTCCTTCTTTACCAGCACGACCAGTACGCCCACTACGGTGGTTATAGGTTTCTATTTCGTCAGGAAG
>CAYYNF010000213.1:0-4190 GCA_964472695.1 uncultured Flavobacteriaceae bacterium | reverse complement strand
GGCTATATTTGATCTTAATTTAAGTGGTTTCACATAGATTTTCATCATTTTATGTAAACTAACTTAGAGAAAACTTTAATTTTTTAACTTAATAAATAAAAAAATATGACCACATTTTTAGGAGTTATAGTTCTTTTAGCAGGGATATCTGCTTTAATAATTTCAACACTCGACAAACAAGATACAATTCCAGCATGGCTTCATGGAGTCACAAAATTTCAGGGTAATATTTTGGTTCTAGTAGGTGTATTTCTGATGTTACTAAATTCTCTTTTTTTCTTTGCTGATCGTGGATTTAACTATTTGTTGGTATCTCCAACAGGTAAGATGAGTGCGGTTATGGAGCAAGGGATCAAATGGAGAGGTTTTGCTAAGATTGATAAATGGCAAAAGTTTATAGATGTAAAAGTTGTTGCCAATGGAATAGAAGTCGAAAAAGAGGAAGTAGAGGGAGTTATGAAACCAATTCCATTACGATTTATAGATCAGGTGACGGCATCAGGATTTGTTTCAACCAGATTTGAATTACCTAGAGATGAAACTAGCTTTATAAAGCTTGCAGTAAAATTTAGGACAATGGGCAATTTAGTTAATAATACAATTGTTCCAACAGTAAAGGAACAGCTTGTAAATACGGCTTATATGTTTGCTGCACAAGATTATATTTCAGGAGAGGCACAAAGTTTTAGACAAGCATTTGAAGAACAGCTAAAGGAAGGAGCATATGCTGTTGAAAAAAAAGAAATTCGTGATACCGTATTTTCTGACATTCAAAAATTGAAAAGAGATATAAAAGAAGTTAAAACATCATATGAAGTAAATAAAGTTTTAGAGAATGGAATTCCAAAACGAATTAAACATGAGCTAAGCGAAAATAATATTATAGTTTCTCAAGTAATTGTCGATAATATCGAGTTGGAGTCAACCTTTAAACAAAGACTAGAAGCACAGAGAGATGAGTCTGCGAAAAGGCAATTAGAGCAACAAAAGGTAGAAACCGCAAAAGATGCTCAACAAAGAATTATAGCTGAAGGAGAAAGAGATAAGGCAGCAGAGAGAGTTGCTCAAGAGAAAGAGCAGGTTAAAGCACTAATTGCAATAGAAACGAAACTAAAGCAAGAAGAGACAAACAAAAAATTGGCTGCGATAGCGTTAGAAACCGAGAAGCTAAATGCCTTAAAGAAAAAAGTAACAGCAGATGCAGAAGCTTATGAGATTGCCAAAAAGGTAAGTGCAGGAATAGCTCCAGAAGTAAAGTTACAAATGGAATTAGATAGAGATGTACAAGTGGCATCTGAGATAGCAAAAATTCAATTCCCTGAAACAATGATAATTGGAGGAGACAATAAAGGAGGAACACCACTAGAAAGTCTGATTGGAGCTGCAATGGCAAAACAACTACAAAGTAGTAAGAAAAAGTAATGATATTTGATAAGCTAGGCACTAAGGCATAAGATATAAAGTTTATGGTTTAGTGCCTAACAACAACTTTCCCATGTATGGCTACAAAACCAAATCTGCTAACTTATGTTTTGACAAAGCTTTGAATTCATCTAGACCAATGAGTTCCATTGATGAATTCTCTAAACTATTATACTCATTTACCACCCCTTCCAAGTTAGCTAATACAGAATGATCAACTAAAGAACAGTTTGAAAAATCAATTTTTATATCCTTCCCTTGTCCAATTTTTTCTACCAGACTTTGTAAACTCACATAATTAGTAAAATTGGCAGATTTTTCCAGTATTAAAGTAACTTCACTTCCATTTTCAGTAATTTCAGAAATCACTTTAAATAAAGAAGAAAAAGGCATTCCATTTTTAAGGTTGATAATGATATTCACGATCACCCCCGCTAAAATTCCTAATAATAAATCTTCTGCTAAAGTGATGATAATAGTAACTATAAAAACTATAAAATGACCTTTACCAATCTGCCACATATGTTTAAATTCACTAGGAGAAGCCAACTTGATTCCTACACTTACCAACATAGCTGCCAAAGCTGCGTTAGGAATCATTTCTAAAATAGGTAGTGCTATTAATAGAAATAATAGGATAAATAATCCATGAAAGAAATTAGCCCACCTTGTTTGCGCTCCGTTAGTCACATTAGCTGAACTTCTTGCTACTTCTGAAATCATAGGAAGCCCTCCTAAAAATGCTGCTAACATATTCCCCAAACCAACTGCAATTAAATCTTTATCCATGTTGGTTTTACGCTTATAAGGATCTAAAATATCTACTGCTTTTACTGTTAATAAAGACTCTAAAGATCCCACTAAAGCAAACATCACGATGAATTTAATAAAAGTAGCTGTTTGTGAAATCCCTTCAAAACTCGCATGAAACCCCAAGTTACCTGTAAAACTACCCACCTGTAATAACATATGAGAAGCTTGAGTCGCCTCAAATTGAAAAAATAGCTGTAATGGTATTGCTACGAATAACACCATTAAAGCTGCTGGAATTTTTGCAATAAGTTTATTTGGAATTTTTCCCCATAATAACATTATTAATAAACTGACAATTCCGATTAAAGCACCCTGAAAAGTCATTTTCTTTAAAAATAAAGGAATATGAATTAAGAGTTCTATTGGATTTAATCCTTTATATTCCGTAGGGTTTACGCTTAATAGAACAGGAATTTGTTTCGCAATTATAATTACTCCAATAGCAGCTAACATACCGTGTACAGCAGACAGTGGAAAGAAATTAGTGAATTTTCCTAATTTTAAAAGTCCAAACAATACCTGAATTGCTCCTGCAATTACCATAGCCCCTAAAGCCAATTTCCAACCTAAATAACTATCCCCTTGCCCTAATTCGGAAACCGACCCCGCAACAATTACAATTAATCCTGCAGCAGGTCCCTTAATACTCAACCGGGATCCCATAAAAAAACTAACAAATAGTCCACCAACTATTGCTGTTAACAATCCCATAATCGCTGGGAATTCTGATGCTTTGGCAATACCAAGACTTAAAGGGAGTGCTAATAGGAAGACTATAAATCCAGAAGTCAAATCAGCTTGAATGTTTTGGAGCAAACCTTTTAATCCATCTAAGGGTATTTTTTTTTGAGACATATCCATTTTGTTTTTTAAGATTCAAAATGTTGCTTTAGCAACTCAGAAGTGTGTATCGAAATTGAATTGAGGTATTGTTGAGAAAGAATCCATATCCTTTTAATTTATCACGATCATAGTATTATTTTTTTGTTAGTCGTCTATAGAAAATAATTAGAAACTTTTCATAGAGTTCGAATTTTAGCAAAAATTACTAATAGCTAGTTACGTATTCCCCCATCAATTCAACTACTTGTATTTCAAATAAATATTTTTTTAAGTTTTTTTTGCAATCTTGAAAATTAAGAATAAAATACTAAATCAATTCATTCCAAATATCCCAAGATTTTTCAGCTTGTAATACTAACATTCGAGAACCATTTAATGTACTTGCCCCCTGTTCTTTTCCATTTTTTAAAAACTGGGTTTCCTCTGGGTTATATACCAAATCGAAAAGCATATGATCAGGGGTAATATAACCGTAAGGAATATCAGGACACTGTGTAATATTAGGAAAAGTACCTAGTGGCGTAGAGTTAACAATAAGCAAATGCTCCTCTATAATTTCTTGAGTCAAGTCAGCATAAGTCAACTGACCTTCTTTTGCCGTTCTTGACACAAACATTGGTTCAATTCCAAGTGTTTCAAAAGTATATTTAATGGCTTTACTAGCTCCTCCCGTACCTAGAATCAGTCCTTTTTTAGGTGTTCTTTTTAACAAAGGTAACAATGAATTCTTAAATCCATGATAATCACTATTATAACCTGTACGTGTACCATCTTCTTCAAACTTCACTACATTCACAGCCCCAATAGCTTCAGCCTCTGGAGAAAGACGGTCTAAAAATGCGATAACATCTTGCTTATAAGGAATGGTAACATTCATTCCCGAGAGTTGGTTTTGCACAAACACCTGAGAAAGCTCACTAATGTCCTGTAAATCAAAATTCACATAATTAGCATCAATACCTTCTTTTTCAAAACGCTCATTAAAATAACCTCTCGAAAAAGAGTAATCGATATTTTTACCTAATAATCCGAACTTTCTCATACTTATCTTTTTGAATTTTGTGTACAAATTTATTCAAAAATACAATGCTAAATAAAACGAAAAATAAGAA
>CAYYNF010000212.1:0-4265 GCA_964472695.1 uncultured Flavobacteriaceae bacterium | reverse complement strand
CAAGACATATCAATACGATCTAATTCGTAACGCAAACCTGCGTTACCAGAGAATTTTCCATATTCGAATAAGAAATTAGCATAAGCTCCATGAATACTTAACAAACCATCATAAACACTCTCTTCTTGCTCAACAACACTATAAGTACCATTTGTGATGTTCTCTTGATTCAATAAAGAAGCTAAATTATCTACACTATCCACAAAGACTAAATCTCCAATTTGCTTGTTAAGACCAAAGAATGTAGAAGAGAAATCTCTTGTCTTATTTCTAAAATCATAACCTAATTTCAACTTATATTGGTTATCGTCATCTTCTGAAGAGAAATTGTGTACATCAGAAATTCTAAAGTTAACTTCTCTATCCTCAATAGCCTGTGTTGATTTCACTTGATCAAAACCACCATTCGCAATTACTTCTACCTGTCCTTCTCCATGGATGTTTGCATTATTTCTTACACGGTTTGGCTCGTCAGCGTTTACGATATTGTATCCTAGATCCCATTTTAATTTATCTACATCAGATAGATTATGTTGTCCATGCAGTTGGTTTACCCAAACCAAAGTTTGCTTAAAGTTCTGATCTCTTGAGAAAGATCCAAAATCATCATTTTCATCAAATTGATCTGCTACTCTCCCTTCTCCAGAACGCCCTTGCTCATATAAAATCTCTTCTCCACGATTCACTAATAAACTGTTATAACTTAATTTATGATCGTTTGAAATTTTTAAATCAGCTCCTAATAACGCAGAAGTATTCTTTACATTTGAAAACTTTTCAACATCAGAGAAATCTCTTTGGTAAGCGTTATCTAAATATTGTCTAAAAATTCCATTATAATACTCAGATTTACTCTTGTGGGAAATTGCTCCGTTAACTTTTAAAGAAGTATTACCGATCGCAAACTTTTTTCCACCTGATACGGCAACTCCATAATTAGTATTATTATTTGAAGCTACAGTATTCCATTTTCCATTAGAGATTGTATTTGAAGGAGAAACGCTAGAGTCAAAAAATCCTAAAGATGCATTAGCCTTATTTACTGTACCTTGAAAATTTGAATTCACCACTCTTGTGTTGATCCCTGAGCTAAGTGCTATTTTTAAGTTATCTTTTTTTAATTTTTTCGTGGATACATCAATGTTACCAGATGCTTGATCTGCAAAATTAGAAGCTGCAAAAGTCTTTGAAATACTCACATTTTGGATAACATTAGTTCCAAATAAACCTAGATCAATATTCTTACGTTCTATATCATCAGATGGTACTGGTAAATTGTTTAGGGTTGTTGTTAAATAGCGATCTCCTAGTCCACGAATGTATACCTCAGAAGAACCACTACTCTTAGTTACCCCTGCTATTTTTTCGGTAGCAGCAGCAGCATTAGTAACCCCTGTTTTCGCTAATTGCTCGACTCCAACACTTTCTACAACAACATCAGCCTTCTTCTGCTCAATCAATAAAGCCTTTTCGCTTTCTTTTACAGTACTTGTTGCTTCTACAACCACAGTAGCTAAAGCTGCAGCACTCTCCTTAAGTTCAGTATTGATAGTTTGCACATCATCTTCCTCAACGATTACATTAGGAATTGTTTTAGTTTCATAACCTACGAAACTAAATACTAAAGTGTACATACCTGCTTCCACTCCATTAATTGCGTAGTTTCCATCGAAATCTGTAGTGGCACCTTGTGTTGTCCCTTTAATATACACATCAGCAAATGGAAGTGGCATTCCTGAAGCTGCTCCGTCAGTAACCAAACCTTGTATGGTTCCCGTTTGAGCAAAAGCACTAAATGTAATTAGCGCGAAAATAAATAACAATCTGTTCTTCATTTTGACTTAAATTTATTGAGTCACAAAATTAAGTCCTACTATATTAAATTAACGTTAACTACTGTTTAATAAAAAGTCATATATAACTCATAGAGTTGCTATTTATTATTTTTTTAAATTACTTGTAAAGTTTTTTTGACTTAAAATAAGAAGAGATTCAGTGAATAAGAAAGGTATATCACTGACTACAAATGAAAAAACACTATTTTAATAAAATGTAAAGCGATGCAAAACTACTATTTAATTTAGAAGAAACAAGTTTTAATTAATAAAAAAATACACACCAATTAACTGTAAATCAATAAATACTATATATAGAAAAGGAATATAAACAGTTTTATCACTAAATTAAAATCAGAGAACTGAAATACACTTAAAACTCCAGAGTGCATTTTATAGAATAATCTTTAAAAGGTGTAGCAATACCAAGGTAAAAATTACAATATCGCATAAACAACAATTTAAGTTGGTATTAACCTACAAAACTAGATTTTAGCCCCTAAAGAAACTATTCTAGTTTCAATATGATATTATTCATTTATAGAGGCTGCTAGTATCGCTCCATTCAGAGAACGCTCATTTCCTCCGAATAATATTAGTGCATTATTAGGTTGTAAAATATCTATTTCAAACTTTATTCCTTTACGATAAAAGGCAATTAACTCTTGCAAAGTACTTTGCTGCCCGTTTATGATAACCAATTTTTTAGGACTTTTAGGATCCTTCATTAGGTCAGAAATCGTAGCTACACGAAACTTGTTTTTTGTATTAGCATAGCTTCCCTTCCTATTGTAATTCATACCATCAGTCCTTCTACCATTTATTAACATGTTATTTTCCTGCCTTTTAGATATTGGCTGTGTTTTCTCATCTTGCCCCTTATGATCTATAAACACTACATTACCTCTCTGACCTATATTTATTGCAGGAATAGCAGCCGGAGTATCAGATTGATAATAATCCATACTTTCACTATTAGCAATTACAATTTTAATACCTGTAATCTGCCTACGTTCGTTCGTAACAATTTCTGAAATACTTAACTGAACCCCTTTTGTTTCTGCTTCTTCAAGAATTGCCTGGATGTTCTTTTTTTGTGAATATTTATTCAGTGTAAATGTAAAATCTTGGTTTTGCTGAGCTACTGCTGAGGAAAAAATGATACAGGTTAAAATACCTATAAAATATTTGATAAATAATTTGAGCATAAGATTCTTTTATTACTAATTACGTGGATTTTCTTAAAATGTTACATTTCTACAATAGAAAAAAGCTTAAAGATGCTCTAAATTTAATTATCGTACTCTAAATAAGAATTATACCTTAGAAGACCTCCTAGTTTAAAAACTATAAAAATTAAACCCTTCATATTACCTCCTCAAATCTTAAAATATTTTAGATTCTGAGAAAAAGAATCAAACTATCTAACAAACTTCCAAAGTTACTATTTAGATTTTCTGAAATAATACCAGTTGAAAATCACCATATGATATACAAACAATTTTTGTTATATAACAAAAAAATAATTCAACTTATTATCATATAAATAAGTTGAATTATTTTTTATCTTGTTTAAAACCCTAGTATTATGCCAGACAATCCTCAAAAAAACTGTCCCGAATGTGGTGAAAAAATTATTGGTCGCTCCGATAAACGTTTTTGTAATGACTCATGTCGTAACCTTTACAATTACGGAAAGAGCAAGGACACTATAAACTTAATAAGAAACACTAATAACCGATTGAAAAAAAATTATAACATTCTAAAAAGATTAACCCCTAGTAAAAAGAGCAAAACAACAAGAAATACCTTAATTTCATTGGGTTTTGATTTTAACCTATTCACAAGTCTCTACACTACAAAAAAAGGGACTGTATACTATTTTATTTATGACATTGGTTACTTACCCTTAGACAACGACTATTACGCATTAGTTAAACGTGACTAACGTATCTTCAGTGCAGCTAATAAAACGTCATGCTGACTTATTTGCCCTACTAATTTCCCTCCCTGTAATACAGGAAAACGTTTTTTTGTACTTTTATTAAACTGATCCATTGCGTCAAAAATATTCGCACTAGCACTTATCGTTTCTATAGTTGTAGACATATACTTTGTTAATTTCTCGTTACCCCATGGCATATTAAAATAACGACTATCACTTAAACATTTCACAAAATCTGTTTCTGAGATCATACCTATTAAACTACCATCATCATCTAAAACAGGTGCTCCTGTTATTTCATTACGCACTAAAGTTTCTAAAGCATATTGCAAACTGTCATCTTTATGGAATGAAATAAGTTTTTTTGTCATATAATCAGCAACACTTATAGACTTATAGTTAGTTGTTACACTTTTCACCGCTCTTTTCCCTGTAAAGTTCATAATGTTTTTTTCGTTTCAAAAATGATTCAAAAATGAATTTTA
>CAYYNF010000211.1:0-4267 GCA_964472695.1 uncultured Flavobacteriaceae bacterium | reverse complement strand
TACTATGATTATATAAGACCTATCTCTTCCATAAGATACATGGCAGACTTAGGGCAATCTACTTACGACACATTAGACAACTATCACGTAGCAGGTATTCCTCTCGATTCTGGCTTTATTGAAATAGTAGATAGTAATGATGCTTTGGCAGGTTCATTATTTGAAAATGTAGGTAAAATAAAACTATATGCTTGGGCTGGTCCTGATTCAATTTCTGACCCTGAAACAGATATGGCTGGTGTTAGATGGATTTTAGCAGAAAATTGGTGGCCCTACCAAAGACCATCATTCATTACTCCACCCTTTGCAGGTTATGTATCTGGTCATTCCACCTTTTCGCGCACCGCATCAATAATATTAGAAAAATTAACGGGAGACCCTTTTTTCCCTGATGGCTTAGGAGAGTTTAACGCCACAAAAAACGAATTCCTAGTTTTTGAAGAAGGACCAAGTCAAGACATTGTTTTACAATGGGCAACATACAAAGATGCTTCAGATCAGTGTAGTCTAAGTAGAATATGGGGAGGTATTCACCCTCCCGTTGATGATATACCAGGTAGAATTATTGGAGAAAAAATTGGTGAAGATGCCTTTAACTATGCTTTTGATTTTTTCACAAATGGAAAAAGATACGAAACAGGTATATTCATTGAGGAAATAAGTAAGCTTTATCCAAATGTACTTACTCAAGGTGAAGAAATTAGCGTGTTTTTTAAAAACCCAGACCAAACTCATGAATTAAATTTAAGAGATGTTTCGGGAAAAGTTATAGCAAAAAAAACAGTCCAAGGAACAACATCAACCACTTTAGCTTCTTCTATAAAAAGTGGTTTCTACTTTTTAAAAGTAGAAACAAATGGTCAAATACATACTCACAAAGTAATCATACAATAAAAACAATGAAATCACATTAGCTATCTATTATTCGTCAAAAAAACTAGCTTATGCTTATAATGTGAGTTTTAGTTTTTCCTTGACAGAATCTGGCAATGGCGATACTTTTCTTAATTTATAGTCAAAACAGACAATCCCAGTTTTACCAATAGCAATCAGTTTCTTATTCTCTATATTCGTAAACTGATAAACCAAGTCAAAACCCAAACGACTAGGGTCGGACACAGCCACTTTTATTTCTAACTGATCACCCAAAAAAGCCTCTCCTTTATACTGAATTGCACAGTCAGTCATGATTATCCCTACACCCCCTAGATCCAACTCTGTATAAGAAAATGATTTTAAAAACTGAACTCTAGCTTCGTGCATCATTCCTAATATAGCATCATTCCCTAAGTGGTTGGCGTAATTAATATCTGTAACTCTAACACTAATTTTTGTAGAAAAAAGAAAAGTTTCGGGAAGTTGTATCGTTACTCTTGCCATAAATTTTTGCTCATAAAAGAATAACCTATTTTATGCTTTAGAAACTATCAATCAGATAACCTCTTATAAAAAACAATAGCATTAAACTAGGAATTAAATATTACTTAACAAGCTTTAATACTTCACCTATAGATAACGTATAGTCAGCTTTATCATTCAAATCTTGTAACTCTTTTATCGACAACTTATATTTTTTACTTATAGAATAAAAAGTATCTCCTTTTACTACAGTATGAGTTGTTGGTTTCACAGGACTAATCTCCTCCTTAATAGTTTCTTTATCAATAGCCTTCTCAACCATAGGGATTTTTAGTTCTTGTCCAATACTCAATGAGTTAGACGTTAATTGGTTTAACTCTTTAAGTTCACTTACAGAATACTTATATTTTTTACTAAGGCTATAAAGAGTTTCACCTTTTACCACTTTATGAATCTTAAAATTATCTTTAGGCTCTTCATGTTTCTTCTCAACCCCATCCTCAATAGGCTCCTCAAGAAGCTCTTTTACCTCCTCATTTTCATCTGGAAGTTCAGCCTCTATATTTATAGTATTTTCACTTACTTCAGGCACATCACTCTCAATCTCTACCTCATCTACAACCTCTGTACTAACAAAATTTTCAATTTCAAAGAGCGCATCATCCACCGCCTTTTCAACTTCAGCAATTCTTTCTGTTTCAGAAAGAGTATCACTTTCAATCTTATTCTCTAAAAACTGTTTTTCATCCTCAGCAACCTTAACACCCTCAACATCAAGTTCCTTTATTTCTTTTTCAAAATCAGAGTCTATATCAAACACTTCTTCAACTTCAGGAGTAATCATCAAGGTGTCAGTAACTAACTCCTCTTCCTCTTTCACCATTTCAGGCACTTCTCTTTCCGTATATGCAGGAAATGAAATCTCCTTGGGACTATTTAACTCCTTGATAGGTATAAACTCTTTAACCTCTTCTTTTGGTTTATCATATACTATTGGATCAGACTTTGGTCTCTTCTTTCTCATCCAAAGAACCCTATATTCCTTTAACTCCGCTGCATAGTTCATTCTATTATAATGAAGTATGTTGGACGATCTTACACCATATTGCTGTGCAATACTTGCAATCGTTTCCCCTTTCTCTACCGTATGAAAGTTCACAATCGCTTTCTTCTTCTTCTTTTCTATAAAATAATGAATCCCTTCTCTAGCCTTTACACCACCTGCTAACTCATTATATTTCAATATATCTAACTCATCTTTCCCAACCTTTTCAGCAATATCAGCAAAACTTTCGCCACTTTTAGCAACTACAGCCTTTACACCATTTATTGTAAACAATGAAGGAAGGTTATCAAAATCTACTTTTTCACTCCCCAAAATAATGTCAATAAGCTTAGGTCTTTTACTTCCTTCAACCACCACATCTTTCACAGAATTATTATCTGTAGGAATAATAACAGGAATATTAGTAGGTATTTTTTTATCATAGTCAATCCAAACATTATAAAGCAACATATCACTTTTGTGGACCTCATACTTTTTAGCAATATCAGATATTGTTAAACCTTCAGATTTATTATACTCCGTAAGAATGATCGCCTGTTCTTCAAGTCCTACCTCATTTTCAAAAGCAAGTTTATGAGAAATAAACTTCAACAAATACCAATGAGAAGTTCCAGTAATATCCATTGAAGAAGCTCCTAAATCTTTCTTTTTAACATATTTCTGTACACCACCTAAACCTGTATAGTACGACAATAGAGCATACGCCCAATTATTTAATTTTGAATTATTCTTTTTAATATATTTAGCCGCACCCAAGCTAGCACTAGCAATATTTTTTCGTTCATCCACTATAGAGTTGACAGTAAGCCCCACCTCTTGTGCAGTAGCTTTCTTAAACTGCCAATAACCCACAGCATTAGACGAAGATACAGCTTTGGCTATCAGCTCACTCTCTTGAATACACAAAAACTTAATGTCATCAGGAACTCCAACTTCCTTTAACTTCTTTTCTATGATTGGAAAATAAAGGTCTGCCCTTTTTACAACAGACTTAAAATAGCTTTCATTGTGCGTTAGTCTTTCAATATTCTGTGCAATGATTTTTTTAGCATCAGCTTTAATAACCAACTTTAGGTCACCAAACATAACCTTAGAAGGAACAGTAACCCCTTTACTAGTTGAATAAGAAAATAAAGAGAAAAAGCTAAAGGAAAGTATAAATAAAATCTTTTTCATGACAATAAGATTATCCATCATTCAAAATTAAAGCAAAAAAGACATTATCCTAAAAACTGTGTAAGTTTTGTTATAAAGCACGCTGGGATAGTTTTTTATACTCTATATAAACCTATTAAGCAAAAAAGTCATAGTACCCTTTATAAATACGATCGTTAATTGAGTTTTAGCAAATAATTACATGATTATAACAACGCAAATCGACTACTCAAAATCTATTGCTTAAATACAAGAATACATGAATACTTGAACACCTATAAACACATCTACACAAACAATCACCTTTTATCTCCCATTATTCAAGAATTCAGCGTAAATTTGCCGTTTCATTTTTGATGATAATAATATGGGTAAAGAAATGACACTAGATGTACTGTCTAGCATTAAAGGGGCAGAGGCATCCAAATCTGTAGAACAATTATTTGAAAGCATCAAATCAGCCTCGCTGAATCAGAAAAATGCGAACATTACTCCCAAAGGTGTTTCTCTAGATAGTCTTAGAGAAGATGCAGTGATTCGTAGCTCTGAAGAGGAAAAAACACTCATCAAAGAAAATTTTCCAAAAGAAAAAAATGGCTACCTCGTTGTGCAGAAAGTCATTGACTAAAAGTCTTTAGTACAAAGTAGTGAGTACAAAGACTAAATGCCAATTCATTTTATTTCTAC
>CAYYNF010000210.1:0-4280 GCA_964472695.1 uncultured Flavobacteriaceae bacterium | reverse complement strand
AGGATTTTTTTTTGATTTAAGGTAAGCATTAAGTTTTAAATGTATTATTGAAACTAGAATGCTTTTAGTACTTTTATTGTAAAGAAACTTTGATGTTATTTAAATATCCTTCTATACTTTACGCTTTTATAGGATTACTTATTCCTATACTAGTACATTTACTACAGTTACGTAAATTCAGAAAGCAAAGTTTTAGTAATATTCATTTCCTAGAACAACTTAAAATTGAGAGTCAAAGTAGTGAACGTATTAAAAAAATATTGGTTTTATTATCACGTTTAGGGTTGATTAGCTGTATTATCATTGCATTTTCACAACCATATTTACCTTCTCTACAAAAGCCACCTCAAAAAATGATGCTTTATCTTGATAATTCTTTTAGTATGTCAGCTGAGGGAAAGCATGGGGCTTTGTATAAAAGAGCTATTCAAGAATTGACAGAATATGGTATTGCAAAACAAAAAATTACTCTATTTACAAACACTAATACCTACGAAGATATTTATTTTAAAGATATCAAAGAAAAAATGGAAGGTGTTCCATTGTCACAACAACAACTCAGCCCTCAGCAATTAGTCTTGAAATTTAAACAGTTGAGTAAAAATACAGAAAGTTTACAAGTGGCTATGTCAGATTTTCAGACTCATAATACAAGAGGAGGTTACAGTGATCTTGAAAACATACAGTTCATTAGGTTATTACCAGAAAATCAAGAGAACACTTATATTGATTCGGTGTGGATTAATGTGAAGGATAATCAAAAAATACTACAAGTATCTGTAAAGAATATTCAAAGTCAGAATTCTATTTCATTAACTGATAAAGAACAACTCATTAGTAAGGCACAAATAAATACTGATAATCGTGATACTATCATTGATTTTCATATTCCTATCAATGCTCCTATAGAAGCTATTTTAAAACTTGATAGGCCTAGTGGGGTGAAATTTGATGATGTTTATTACTTTAGTACACAGATTCCTAAGCATATTAGGGTAGTAAGTATTGGTAATGAGGATAATGATTTTTTAAAGCGTATTTATCATCAGAATGAATTTGAATATTACAACTTTCTTCCTAATAACATCGATTTTCAAACTTTAGAACAGGCAGAGCATATTGTATTGAATGGTGTTGTTTCTTTACCTAAATTTTTAAAAAACTATTTACGTAGACATCTTAACAAAGGGAATAGTCTAACTATTATACCTTCTAAAGATATGGATACTGAAACATTAATTTTTTTCAAAGATGAGCTTAAAATCAATTACGGATATCTCGTAAAGAAGGAAAAAAAAATAAGTAAGATACATTTTGAACAAGAATTACTTAATCAGGTGTTCACCAAAAAAGTACTTAATTTTAATTATCCTAAGACTCAATATTACTATCCACTTAAGGAAGTTAATAAAATATTAAGCTACGAAGATAATAGTACTTTTTTAGGGCAAAAAGGACAGGTGTATGTTTTTAGTAGTCCTTTAAATAAAGAAATTTGTAATTTTAAGCAATCTCCACTAATCGTAGCTTGTTTCTATAATATGGCTATCTATAACACACGTATAACTGAGAAAAGTTATTGTATAGGTACTCCATATACGATTAATATCCCTATTGAGAAGAGAGGAAGTGAGAAGCTTATAACTTTAGAAAATAAAGAGGAAAAGTTTATCCCTTTACAAAAAACTTATCAGGAATATATTGAAATAGAGACAGGGTTACTACCTAAATATAGTGGGAATTATCAAATTTTATATTTGGAAGAAAATATAGGTACATTAAGCTATAATCATACTCGAACTGAAAGTTTGCTGAATTATGAGAATTTAGATAATACATCAGTAAAAACTTATAAATCTATAAAAGAGTTTCTAGTTTCTTCAAAGTCTGATTTTGAAATTAAGGAATTGTGGAAATCGTTTATTATTTTTGCGGTGTTTTTCTTTTTAGTTGAAATCATATTATTAAAATACCTTAGATGAATTTACTTATAAAATCAGCCCTAGTCAAAGACGAAAGCTCTGCTTTTCACGATAAAAAAGTAGATATCTTGATTGAGAATGGTATCATTATCAAAATTGAAAATACGATTTCTGCTGATGAAAGTGTAGAAATTTTAGAATTAAAGGATCTTCATATTTCTAAAGGTTGGTTTGATAGTAGTGTGTGTTTTGGAGAGCCTGGATATGAAGAATGTGAGACTATTGAAAATGGACTTGAAACTGCTGCAAAAAGCGGGTTTACAGGAGTAGCACTACAACCAAATACAAGACCTTACAGTGATCATGCTAGCCAGATTGGTTTTTTGAAATACAAGGCTCAGAACTTCGCTACACAAATTTTTCCTATCGGAAACCTTAGTATAGAGGCAAAAGGGAAAGACCTTTCAGAGCTGTATGATATGAAGCAACATGGAGCTATTGGTTTTGGTGATTATAAAAAAGCAATAACAAATCCTAATTTACTAAAATTAGCTTTACAATATACACAAAGCTTTCAAGGGGTAGTTATTAGTTTTCCTCAGGATAATAAAATTGCTGGTAATGGACAAGTCAATGAAAATGAAAATAGTACACGTCTTGGATTAAAATCAGTACCTAACCTTGCAGAGCACTTACAGGTAAGTAGAGATTTAGCTATTTTGGAATATACAGGGGGGCATTTACATATTCCTACCATATCAACTGCTGAGTCAGTAGCTTTGATTCGTGATGCTAAATCAAAAGGACTCAATGTTAGTTGTAGTGTATCAGTACATCATTTAAGTATTAGTGATAATGCACTACTAGATTTTAATACGAATAATAAGGTGTTACCGCCTTTACGTACTATTGAAGATATAGAGGCATTAAGAGCCGGTGTAATTGATAATACTATTGATTGTATTACTAGTGACCATTGTCCTGTTAATATAGAAAATAAACTTGTAGAATTTGATAATGCTTCTTACGGAACTATAGGTTTAGAAAGTACTTTCGGAGCTTTAACAAATATACTTCCTATAGATATAATTGTTAAGAAGCTAACCAAAGGACGTGAGCTTTTTGGTATTACTTCACCTGAAATTGCTGTAGGAAAATCAGCAGAATTAAGTTTATTTACTCCTGAAACAACCTATGTTTTTCAAGAAGAACATATTTATTCGACTTCGAAAAATAGTATTTTTTTAGAGAAGGAGCTAAAAGGAAAAGTATATGGAAGTATTGTTAATGGGAAATTAAGTATAAGCTAATGAGGATTCCAATTACTAAAGATGCTAAAATTAGTGCGATTACTTGTTACTTTACATTTATAGGTTTTATTATTGCATTTTTCATCAACTTTGAAAAAAGAAATAAATTCGCCAATTTTCATTTACGACAATCATTAGGGATTCAAACCTTATTTTATGCAACAGGGGCTTTACTTGGTATAGCACCTTCGATATATGCAGGTTATGGTTTTTTTATTTTCTTCTTTATTATATGGACTTTTAGCATTTCAACAGCATTTATGAATCAAATGCGACCATTACCTGTATTAGGTAATCTATTCCAGAAAGTCTTTAAATTTTTGAAATAAAACAAATACAATAATTAAAAATAAATGAATACATTATCCCTAGAACATATAGTGCGTCCTGCAAAAGAAGCACAAGAAAAAATAGGTGCTATTTTTTTATTACACGGATATGGAAGTAATGAACAGGATCTATTTTCTTTTGCAAATCATCTTCCTGAACACTTATGTGTTATTTCGTTACGTGCTCCATTAAATTTAGAGCCTAGTGGTTATGCTTGGTATTCGATTTATTTTGATACCTCTTCCGGAAAATTTAACGATACAAATGAGGCTATACAGGCTAAAGAGTCTATAGCTAAATTCATAGGTGAAGCTATAGAGAAATATCAGCTTGATGCAAACAATATTACATTACTAGGTTTTTCACAAGGTTGTATATTAAGTTTGGCTACTGTATTAAGCTATCCTAAAATTGCTAAAAATGTGATTGGTCTTAGTGGCTACATAGATCCTGATATGTTATCTTCAGGTTACGAATCTAACGATTTCTCGGAATTACAAATTTTCCTTTCTCACGGAACTGATGATCAGATAATTCCTGTAAGTTGGGCACAAGAAACTCCTAAATTTTTAAAGAAATTAGGAATAGAAGCTAATTTAGAGGAGTATCCAGTAGGGCATACTTTAAGTCAACAAAACTTTGTAGACTTCTTAAATTGGTTGAAAGGTAAAGTATAACTAGTTTAAGTTATACATAATAATTACTTTTATAAAACAGA
>CAYYNF010000209.1:0-4348 GCA_964472695.1 uncultured Flavobacteriaceae bacterium | reverse complement strand
CCCTGGTTTATAGAGAGAATAAGTTCTATCTCCTATACCGTAAGAACGATAAGAAAACTCTTTTTGGTCATTCAAAATATTGTTGATACTAAACGAAAGAGAAGCTCTCTCTTCTTTACCTAATTTTTTGCTAAGATTAAAGTTTAAACTATGAAAAGGAATCTCATATACATCTGGAGAACCACCGTTACTAATATATGCTATTCTTGCACCTTGCACATTGTAAAATAAATTAGCCGTAAAAGCTAGCGAATCGTTTTTATAACTTACCCCAGTATTGAAAAGATAAGGTGCTTGCCCTTGTAACGTCCTTGTATCATCTATAGTTTCACCTACTCTTGCGTTAGACTCTCTGTTGCTAAGTTCTTGATCACTCATTTTAACTCTAGAACTCATCAGTGCTCCATTCATCACTATAGAGAACTTGTCTAAGGAAGGAGAAATGAAAGCTAAATTTTTCTTGTACTCCGCTTCTATTCCTATTAAGCTTGCGTCATTTACGTTTTGAGCTTGTATATTATCATAGGAAGTAAAAGCTTGCTCAATAGGGTTTTTGAATAGCTTGTAAAAGGCACTAAAAGAGATAATTTCTCCTGCATTTGGAAACATCTCCCATCTTAGGTCTATGTTGTGGATGTCAGACTCTTTTAGATCTATATTACCATTATATACTATATTGGTAAGAGGATCGTTTACTGTAATTTGTGATTTTTCTTTGAAAGAAGGTCTAGAAATAGTCTTAGTATATAAGAAGCGAAGATTCATTTTTTTGACAGGACTGTAAACAGCACTTAGTGAAGGAAATACATCTGTAGAGTTGATAACCTTTACATTATTTTGTACCTCTCCGCCAAAACCAATTCCTGTGTATGTTTGATCATATTTTTCAAGTCTAAGTCCTACTATCACCTTCAGTTTTTCTGATAAACTTAGGTCAGTAGTTGCATAAGCAAACAATGTATTTTGAGTTCCCTCATACTTATTTCTGTCTTGACCAGATAGAGCAGAATAAAATAAACCTTCACCTGCAGGGGTTGAAGCTATCATTTCTTCAGTAAGTATTTGATTTACATCATTATCAAAATAAGAAATGTCTGGTATATTTCCGTCTTGAATTTGTAATAATGTAACTTGAAAACTTCTGCTTTTATAAGTGTTTCCAATTCCTACATTAAGTTTAGAATAGTTTTCATCATCTTTGTTGAGCTTGAATTCTTTAACTGCATTGAACATTACAGGGATATTATATTCGCTCAAATCTCTTCTTGTTCTTCTTCCATTTTGTGCATTATCTGATATTTCTTCTATGATTATTGTTTCACCATTAGCATTAGTTGAAACCCTAGCTTCTGTTCTCATAGACCTTACATCCTTATCATCTACACTGGCGAAAGTAGGCGAAAGTTTAAATTTTAGATCAATATCTTTTTCAGGAATACTACGACTAGCCATAAGGTAGGTATTAGTGAACGCTCTTTCGGTATAGGCAATATTGTACCTCTTTCCATTGAAATTATTATCCCCAGACCTAACCTCGTTAAAAATTTGAGACTTTGACGACCCATTCTGTATATGGAGTACGCCTATATCAATTTTGTTTCTTTTGGTATGCCATGAGCCAGAAACTAAGCCCGTAAGAAGAACATTGTTTGATCCTTCATCTCCACTATAGCCTATTTCCAAATCTAGTTCATTGTTTGAGGAATCAGCCTTTAATTCATACCTATTAAGTTCTACTCCTTCGTAAAATGAGGTTTTGTTTTTATAAGAGATAGAAGCGTTGTAACCAAAGGTATTATTACCTTTTTCTATTTTATTTCCTCCAGATATTCCTAAACCGAAATTCATGAAGCTTAGTTGACGTGTAGCTGCTAACTGTTTGTTAAGCGCATTAGTAAGATCAATATTTGCTTGGGTAAATAGTTCTGGGTTTTCAATAGAGAATGGTTCTGCATTTTCATTAAGAGGAATCGCTCCTCTAGTACCATCATCAAAACCTAAGAAATCTGTCGCTCCCCCTTCATATTGAAGATAATTACTATTAAAGTGCATAGAAGGGTTATACCCCAAGGAAGTAGATATTTTCAAATATTTTTCTTTTGGCATCTTTTGCGTAGTCAAATCTACTAACCCCCCTCCAAAATCGGCAGGTTCATTAGCGGTAAAAGACTTAAATACAGTGATATTTTGTAGGATATTGGTAGGAAAGATATCTAATTGTATAGCATTTCTATCAGGGTCTAATCCAGGTACATCTAAGCCATTTAGTAAAGTTTTGGTATATCTATCTCCTAATCCTCTTACATAGATATATTTACCTCCTTGTACAGAAACACCAGAGACCCTTTTTGCCGCTCCAGCTGCATTACTATCACCTGACTTTTTGATGGATTCTATTGATACTGCATCTTTTACTTCGGCTGCCTCTTGTTGATCTTTTAAAAGCGCCTCCTCAGTATCCTTTGAGCGTACCCCCGTTATCACTACAGTTGTTAACATCTCAGGAGCAGAACCTAAGACTACATCTTTTTCAATAGTTTCTCCAGCTTGAACTACAACATCTTTAAGTTCGTAGTCTTCAAAGCCAAAAAATTGAACGATAAGAGTATATGTACCAGGTGTTAGTTCTATACTGTATTTACCTTCAATATCAGACTGAACAGCATTTGTTGTACCTTGAACGACAACCGTAGCAAAAGGAACAACATCATTAGTTTCGTTTTCAGTGATAATCCCTTTGATTATACCTTTATTTTGCGCGTAAGCAAGTGATAGATTTAGCAAGCTAATCAATAAAACACCTAGTATTTTTTTTGTGGTTTTCATGTTATTGTTTATAAAATGCTCGCAAAGCTAATTTTATCATATTAAAAGAAGTTTGATTTTATATTAATAAATTGTTATTAAAAAAAAAGCCCAAATTCAAATGAATTTGGGCTTTTCCAAAAGTGTTGATATTGTACCTAACTCCATAGGCACAATATTTCATTAACACAAGTATCACTCTTAATTATAAAGAACCTGCGCTGCTTTCTGCTGCATAAGTCCAGTCAAAATCACTTAAAGTAGCATAAGCAGGGTCTGCGCTTACTTGTTGCATTCCATTAGCAGCAGTAGTAGAGATTATTGTAGCAGTAGAGCTTTCATTGTAAAATGCATAAGCATCATCAAACTGACATAAAGTAAAAGTAATATCACTAGAACCATCTAAGATTATCGCTTGACCATCGGCATCTGCATGATCAGCTGCATTAAAATTAGTCCAATATACATTTTCGATTGTTCCTTGTGCACTTGACTTGCAAAACGCTAAGGCATCAACGATAGTACTCGTTGTTCCAGGACCTTCAATTCTACCATTAATTAATGTAAAAAAACCTGTAGCATTTGTAGTTGACTCTGGACCATCGATCTCTAAACAGTTATCTGTAACCCCACCATCGGTAATCACATAGAAGTTTGATACTGTACCTGAATAAGATTGATCAATGTCTATCCCATCATCTGTTACGTTCCAAATCAAAAGGTTAGTAACATTAACTGATCCTCCAAAGAACTCAATACCATCGTCACTATTACCAATAATTTCGATATTATTGACTGTAGTACCAGAACCTACACCACCAAGTGTCAAACCATTGATTTCTTTGTCAGCTTCTATGCTTGCTCCACCATGTCTGATTGAAATGTAAGATAGTACTCCAGAATTATCATCATCAGTTGTACCACCATAAGCTCCCAATGTCTCGGTAGTAGGGATACCTTCAATCTGAGCTGTAGCACCTGTTCCTGTTGCAGAAATAATACTCTCGCCTAGTAAAACAAGTCCTCCCCAAAGACCTCTATTTGATTCATCTAGGTTAGTGCCAGATAGATCACCTAACATAATATTATCTATTACAGTAGTAAAAATGATTGGTGAACTTGAAGTACCAGTAGCATTGATAGTTCCATCAGTAGCTATTACCAAAGAAGAAGCATCTAAGCCTGTTCCTGTTTCACCCATAACGATAGTTCCTGCTTCTATGGTAAGCTCAGCACCTGTAACAAAGACTCTACCGTCCAAAACCCAATATAGTTCTTTGGTAAATGTAAAGTCTTCATTTATTTTCCCTTCTACTACGGCAACAGTAGAGTCTGAACCTTCTTCACCATAATAGGTGACTGTATAACTATCATTATCAACAGCATCACCAATTTGAACTAAACCTGTAAGAACAGTCTCTACAGATGAAGTCTCACTACTTGTTACTCCCTCGTCTTTTGTACAAGCTGCAAAAGCTAACATTCCAGCTGTTAGCATTAAAAATAACTTTTTCATTTTTTTTTAGTTTATTAGTTGTGTTTA
>CAYYNF010000208.1:0-4390 GCA_964472695.1 uncultured Flavobacteriaceae bacterium | reverse complement strand
AAAGAAGGATTAAAAGAAGGATTAAAAGAAGGGCTAAAAGAGGGACATGAGAAGGGCATGGAAGAAGGGCTTAGAGAAGGACATGAAAAGGGAATAGAAGAAGGAAAGAAGCAAGCGAAGTTAGAAGTGGTACGTAATCTTATAAAAAACGGTTTGGATAATAGTACCATTAGTCAAGCTACAGGTTTAACCAGTGATGAAATAGAAGCTTTAAGAAATTTAGAGGATCAGTAACCGTAGTTTTAGGCAGGTATTAGATCGAATGTGATTGCAGTTTTCTTTTAGAACCATTATAAACAAAAGGCTTTAACAAAAGAACAACATTTTGATTTGTTAGTAACTGGTACATTTATGAAAAATACAGTTATGGAAGACAAGTTAAATACCCCTGTCAAGGTAAATTTAGAAAAAGATACAAACTATGCATGGTGTACCTGTAAGCATTCGGCTACACAGCCTTTTTGTGATGGTTCGCACCGTAAGCACAAAGCTACGCCTTCAATGGTGTTTAAGGTAGAAGAAGATAAAGAAGCTTGGTTGTGTACCTGTAAACAAACCCGTAACCCTCCTTACTGCGATGGTTCACATAGGGGATAGGTGTTTTCGAAGTATCTTAATTCAATTGATACAAAGTTACGCTGTTTTATACTTAGACGATTCGTGGTATAATACAGCGTAATTTTTTATTTTATTAATAATGAGCGAAGTCCTAATATTATACCTTTGCTTACTTTTAAGTCGTGTTCATTTCCTTTTACGTTCAAGTGGTAAACATAGGTTATAGAGTATTTTAACTTGGCATATCAAAAGGAAATCGTAAAATTTGAAGTGAAGTCTCCGTAAAATTTTAGCCTGTTTGAGCGGAGCGAGTTTCTAAAATTTAGGAGGCGAACGATAAATTTAGATTTGGTTTTGTAAGCCTAGACTTTTTTGTTTCCCAAATTAGTAAGGTCTGGGCGATGCAAAAAAGAAAATTAACTGTTATTTACATGTATTTCTTTTGTTAAAGAGTAGAGTTTGTTATTATCTTATCTACTTCGCATACAAAATCAACGCTACCCCTGTCAATACCCCCATAAGGGGAACAAGTTTTTTTCGTTTGTTTTTTTCTTTAAAAATGATACCCCCGGCAATTACGGCTATTAAAATTTGCGAACGCTTAATGGCTGATAAAAGCATAATCATTGCTTCAGGAGATTGTAGAGCTTTAAAATAAAAGTAATCGGCGGCTTGTAACAAAATCCCTACCCCAATAATACTCCAACGAAATTGAAACTTTTTACGTTTTTCGGCATACGGAAACCAAATAAAAGCCAATACAATTACTAATAAAAGTACTACATAAAAACAGAACCAGAATTGTAAAGTTTGCGGGCTAAGGTTGAGGTGCTGTACTAGAAATTTATCGTACAAACCACTACTCGAACCTAAAAAAGTGGCTCCGATAATAGCGAAAATCCAACGGTTTTTACGAAAGTTAATGCCTTCAATTTGTCCTACTTTAGAGTAAACTAACATTGAAATAAGAATCACCAAAAAACCTATCCACTGCAAGGCGTTAGGGGTTTCGTGATAAATGAATAATGCTCCTAGTAGAGTAAAAAAAGGACCTGCAGCACGTATTGGAGTTACAATGGTAATGGGAAGGTGTTTTAGGGCTTGGTAGGCTAAAATCCATGAGCCTGTCATGATCGCCGATTTGATAAAAATAAACCCGTGATACTGCCATGAAATTTCAGGAATATATACGTTAAATTCTTGGGCAGTGCTTGGGGCAAACACTGATAGCAAGTACCATGGTACAAAAAATAAAAAGCCTGTTGAAATTGTTCCTAGTAACACAGGGATTGCCTCGTTACCATTAACAGCATGTTTTTTACATAAATTATGTAGTCCGTAAAACAAAGCTGCTATTAATCCTAAATACATCCACATACTTGCAAAAGTACGGGAGTTGTGAGGATAAAAAAACTGAAATCGGCTAATTGGCGTATTAGTGGGATTTGAGGAAATGCGATTTACTGTATGTAAAATACGAATCTATATCTTGTATATCTTTTTCTTCCATGTGTAATTATTTCTATTCAATATGAGTTATAAATAGTTTAACTTATTTCTATGATATTTTGAAATGAAGTCGTTATTATCAATACATGGCATAACAATTGGGCTATTTATAAAATGCACTTCTATATTTAAGAAGTTAGCATATAAAGTTTGGGATTACCCATTGTTTTTACTAATAATTAAAAAGTTAGGATGTGTTTAATGACATCCTGACAATATAGTATATATATGACAAAATCTAAATTAACAAGTATTGACAATTTGTCATTAAATGAGATGCATGAAGAGGCGGAGTTAATACCTTTATTAACTCCCGAAGATGAAGAGGAAATTCGTAACGAGGCACTGCCAGAAAGCTTACCTATTTTACCTTTGCGTAATACCGTTCTATTTCCTGGGGTAGTTATCCCGATAACTGCAGGTAGAGATAAATCAATAAAGCTTCTTAATGATGCTAATTCAGGGGATAAAATTATTGGGGTAGTTACCCAAAAGGATGAAACTGTAGAGCACCCTGATGCTGATGATATTTATCATGTAGGAGTAGTGGCACGTATTTTACGTGTGCTTAAAATGCCCGACGGTAACACCACCGTAATTATTCAGGGTAAAAAACGTTTTGAAATTACAGAAGTTCTTACTGAGGAGCCTTACATGCAGGCAACTATAAAGGATGTTCCAGAGTTACTTCCAGCTACAGGTGATAAAGAATTTGAAACGATCATAGATTCTATAAAAGAGCTTTCGTTGCGTATTATTAAAGAGAGTCCTAATATTCCTTCTGAGGCTTCTTTTGCTATTAAAAATATAGAAAGTAATTCGTTTTTAGTAAACTTTGTATCTTCTAATATGAATCTCACTTTAGAAGAAAAACAGGATATTCTAGAAACAAATAATCTTACAGATAGAGCTTTAGAAACGTTGAAATATATGAATCTAGAGTTTCAAAAGTTAGAGCTTAAGAATAATATTCAGAATAAGGTACAGAATGATCTGAACAAGCAACAACGTGATTATTTCTTACACCAACAAATCAAAACCATTCAAGAGGAATTGGGAGGTGTTTCGCATGATGATGAAATTCAGGAAATGCGTCAGAAGTCCAAAAAGAAAAAGTGGGATAAGGAAATAGAGGAGCATTTTAAGAAAGAGCTCTTTAAGATGCAACGTATGAATCCACAGGTAGCAGAATATACAATTCAACGTAATTATTTAGAGCTGTTTTTGGAACTTCCTTGGAATACCTTTAGTAAAGATAATTTTAACTTAAAACGAGCACAAACGATTCTCGATAAGCATCATTCAGGGCTAGAAGATGTTAAGGAACGTATTATAGAGTATTTAGCGGTACTTAAGTTAAGAGCCGATATGAAGTCGCCTATTTTATGCTTGTTTGGTCCTCCTGGTGTAGGAAAAACTTCATTAGGAAAATCAATAGCTGAAGCTTTAGGACGAGAATATGTACGTATATCTTTAGGGGGATTGCGCGATGAATCGGAAATACGTGGTCACCGAAAAACATATATCGGAGCTTTACCAGGGCGTATTATTCAGAGTCTGAAAAAAGCAAAAACGAGTAACCCTGTTTTTGTACTAGATGAAATTGATAAACTAGGAAATAGTCATCAAGGAGATCCTTCATCGGCATTATTAGAAGTTCTTGATCCAGAACAAAATAGTGAGTTTTATGATAATTTCTTAGAGATAGGTTATGACTTGTCTAAAGTGATGTTTATTGCAACTTCGAATAATATGTCGGCAATACAACCTGCCTTAAGAGATCGTATGGAAGTTATCAATGTAAGTGGATATACTATTGAAGAGAAAATTGAAATTTCTAAAAAGCATCTTTTACCAAAACAGTTAAGAGAACATGGTTTAGAAAGTAAAGACTTGAAGCTATCGAAAGCCATCACTGAAAGAATTATTGAAGGTTATACGAGAGAATCAGGTGTACGTGGACTTGAGAAAAAGATCGCTAAAGTAGTACGCTATGCTGCTAAGAATATTGTGATGGAACAGGAATATGATCCTAAGATTTCAAAAACTATACTTGAAGAAATTTTAGGTAGTCCAAAACTAGAGCGTGACAAATATGAAAATAATGATGTTGCGGGAGTAGTAACAGGTTTAGCTTGGACAAGTGTTGGTGGGGATATTTTATTTATCGAATCCATTATTTCTAAGGGGAAAGGTGCACTTAGCATTACTGGAAATTTAGGTAAAGTAATGAAAGAGTCAGCTACAATTGCTTTAGAATATATAAAAGCACATAGTGAAGAATTGGGTATTGATTCGAAGGTATTCGAACAGTATAATATTC
>CAYYNF010000207.1:0-4402 GCA_964472695.1 uncultured Flavobacteriaceae bacterium | reverse complement strand
CACTAAGTGAGGCATAATGCTTAGTAGCTTGCTTCGTTATTATATATCAATTTCAAACGAATGTTTTTTGGGTCTTCCTGAAAATATTCACTTCTTGAACTTTAAAATTGAAAGCAACGTAATCATTAGATAACTTATCTTATTTAGAAGAGAATTTGATATTTAAATTTAAATTCAAGTCATTTATGAATATTAAAGTAAAAAAGTCATTCCTAATAACTGGTTTTATCATTTTTGTAGGATTATTAGTTTCATTTGATAGTCCAGGAGACAAATACTTTCAAATTGCTAAAAATCTTGAGATTTTATCTTCGGTATATTCTGAAGTTAACAAGGAGTATGTAGATGAGATTAATCCTTCAGATTTTATGAAAAAAGGGATTGACGCTATGTTAAGCTCATTAGATCCTTACACTAATTACATACCCGAAGACGCAATTGAGGACTATAGGTTTTTGTCAACAGGTCAATATGGAGGAATAGGAGCTATTATTGGACAGAGAGATGATAAGCATATGATACTTATGCCTTATGAAGGTTTTCCAGCTCATAAAGCAGGTTTAAAAATAGCAGATGAAATCATAGAGATAGATGGTCATAAAATCAAAGGAAAAAACACTAATGAAGTAAGTAAATTATTGAAAGGGGAGGCAGATACTGAGTTAAAAATTAAGGTAATACGATATGGAGAAGAAGAACCATTGGATATAACACTTACTAGGGAAAAAATAAAAGTTGATAATGTACCATATTTCGGAATGGTTTCTGAAGATGTTGGCTACATCAGTTTAAAAGACTTTACTATAAATGCCTCAGAAGAGATCAAAAATGCTATGCTTGATTTAAAATCTAAAGGCGCACAAAAATTCATCTTAGATTTAAGAGGAAACCCTGGAGGCTTATTGAACGAAGCAATTTCTATTTCAAACATTTTTGTACCTAAAGGAAAACTGATAGTAAGTACCAAAGGAAAGCTGGAAAGATGGAATAGTTATCATAATGCAAAAAACAATCCTATAGATACCGAATCACGATTAGTTGTATTAACAAACAACAGAAGTGCTTCAGCTTCTGAAATAGTTTCGGGGGTAATACAAGATTATGATAGAGGTGTACTAATTGGTCAAAGAACTTATGGTAAAGGATTAGTACAAACTACATTACCGGTAGCATACAATGCTAAAGTGAAAGTTACTACTGCTAAATATTATATTCCTAGTGGAAGATGTATTCAAGCTATAGATTATAGTCATAGAAACCCTGATGGTTCTGTAGGAACAATTCCAGATTCTTTAATTACAGCTTTTAAAACCACTAATGGAAGAACAGTTTATGATGGTGGAGGGATTACTCCAGATATAACAACTCAACTAAGTAGCACATCTGTTCTAGTTCAAGAGTTAATACGTCAAAATATGTTGTTTAATTATGCCACCAATTTCTTTTATCAAAATCAAGATAGAATAACATCAGCTTCAAAATTTGAATTGACAGATGCTGAATATGATGAATTTATTACTTGGGTTCAACAAAAAGACTTTAAATACAAAAGTTCATTTGAAAAAGGGCTTGTGAACCTTAAAGAATTAATAAACAAAGATTCACTTCACCATATGAATTTAGATCAAGAAATCACGGCAATGGAGGATAAGTTTGATGAATTAAAAAAGGAAGATTTTGAAATTTATAAGAACGAAGTAAAAAATATTCTTGAAGAAGATATAGTATCAAGAAAATTTTTCCATAAAGGAATGATGAGATCATCTCTTAACCATGATGAAGACGTAGTTAAAGCAATTTCTATATTAAACAATCCTGCTGAATATAATAAACTACTAAGTAAACAATAATAATTTAGGTGGAAACCTTTATTTACATCACCCTAATTCTATTCTTAGCAGGTCTAATAGGAGGACTTCTTTCTGGTTTGTTAGGAATAGGAGGAGGTGTAATTTATGTTTTCGTTTTAACACAAAGTCACAATTACTTATATCAAAACGAAAGTGAGCTAGGGCATTTCGTGATAGCTAATTCATTATTTGTTATATTTTTTTCTACACTTTCTTCCACATTACTATTTAGAAAAAACAAACTCTACTATCCCAAAGAAATTATTAGAATTTCTATTCCAAGCATATTAGCACTTTTACTATTAACAAAGTTTTTCGTGAGTACTACATACTTTAAACCTAAAGTATTCAATACAATCACATTACTAATACTAGTATATATTCTTATATCATCATTAATAAAAATAAAACAAAAAAAACAAAGCTCACATAAAAAACAGTTGTCCAACAGCATATACTATATTTCAGGTATTTTATCAGGAACAATGGCATCACTTACAGGACTTGGAGGAGGTACAATTTTAAACCCTATTCTTAATGGTAAATATAATTTAGACCTAACAACTACCAGATCCATATCATTAGGAGTAATAATGCTCTCCTCTTTAGCGATTACTATTTTTAATTTGTCGCTTACCCCTTCATTCAATTATGGATATTTTACAGTAGGTTTTATAAATTTTTCATTATGTATTCCACTTGCAATAGGTTCGTTAGTTACATCCCAGTTTGGAGTTCGTTTAGGTAATAAATTAAATTCATCCACCATCATTCAATTATTCTCGCTTTTTATTACCTTCTTAATATTTAAGAGAGTCATAGAATTAATAACTTGAGTCAAAATAATAGCCTAACTAAGCTAAAAGTCTAAATCAGGATATTAATTTAAAAATCGTTTTGGAATTAATTCAATAGAGTAGAAATTTGAGTATGCCAATAATCTTAAGTATAGAAACCTCCACTAAAACCTGCTCTATAGCAATACATAAAGACAAAGAACTACTTTCAGAATATAGTTTACATATTCAAAACTCACATTCGTCAGTAATATCTAAAATGATTCAAAACACATTAAGCAATCTAAGTCTTACACTTAAGGATGTAAATGCAATAGCAGTGTCAGAAGGGCCAGGCTCATATACAGGTCTAAGAATAGGTCTTTCTACAGCAAAAGGTTTAGCCTATGCCTTGGAGATACCCATTATTAAAATTTCTACTCTAAAAGCAATGGCATATAGTCAAAGACAATATGCGAAAGATCAAGTACTTTTTCCAATGATAGATGCACGAAGGATGGAAGTATATACCATGCAAGTATCTTCAGATGGGAAAATTATAAAAGAACCATATCCACTAATTCTGGATGAAAATACCTTTAGTATAAGTTCTCAAAAAGTATTAATCTTTGGTAATGGTTCAGAAAAATGTAAAAAGCTTTATTCCGATAACTCAAAGGTGACTATAATTGATGACATAGCACCCTCAGCAAAATACATAGGTATTCTAGCATTAGAAAAATTCGAGAATCAGCAATTCGAAAACCTACAAGAACTTGAACCTTTTTACTTAAAAGAGTTTTATACTCCTAAACCCAAAAATCCATTAAAGAAATAAAAACACTATGGAACATCAAATAGTAAACAAAGTCGAAAAAAGTGGGCTCATACAAATAAATCTTGAGGAATGGATAGATGTACAAGAAATAGCACTATATGATATTAGTCAAAATTTATTTCAAGGTTTAGTACTTCGCGAAAAAGAATTTAGGCAATTCATCAAAGAGCATGATTGGTCAAAATATCAAAATCAAAATATTGGTATAATAACTACAACAGATGCGATCATTCCCACTTGGGCATATATGCTACTCGTTACAGCTATGCAACCGTATGCTAATACTGTCATAATAGGCGATCAACAAGAAGTAATTAAAAGACAACTTATTCAAAAAATCAATACCTTAGACCTTTCAAATTACACTGATGCCAAAATAGTTATAAAAGGTTGTAGTGATAAAGCAATACCAACAGCAGTATATGCAGAGCTAACTAGAATATTGCTTCCATATGCTAAAAGCATAATGTTTGGAGAACCTTGCAGCACAGTTCCAGTATATAAGAAAAGATTAAAAAAATAATCATTAAGATCATTATCAAATAGGTTCTTCTATTATCAAAATACAGCTTAAATTCATATTACTTACAAAATGGCCAGAAACTCAGAAATATCAAGTTTAAAAGACGGAATAGAAGCTTGGATGAAAGCTTTACGTATAGAAAAAAAATTTGATAGCAGCCGTATTATTGCCGAATGGGAAAATATAGTAGGTAAGCTTATTGCTGATAGAACTCGAAAAATATTTATTAAAGAGAAAAAACTATATCTTAAAGTAGATTCTGCGCCTCTTAAAAAAGAGCTACAATTTTCGAAGGAAAAAATAAAAAATCTAGTGTTAGATTATACCAAAAATGATACAATCATTGAAGAAGTAATCATTCTATAAAATTATTTCCATTCAAAACTCTCTAATAAACGATCCATATCCTCAATTA
>CAYYNF010000206.1:0-4420 GCA_964472695.1 uncultured Flavobacteriaceae bacterium | reverse complement strand
CACTTCGCATTCCCTTTGATATTTCAGGATTAAGTAGAGAAACTTATGAAGTAGCATGTGAGCGTTATGATTTAAATTTTCCTAAAAACGAAAAACTTTATAATGCTCTCGTAGAATTTAGCACCCTACCCCCTAATTCAGGTAATAATCAATATAATTTATTTGAACGTTGTTTTCTGATACGTGAAAATAAAATAGCTAGATATTTAAATGCAAAAGAAACATTTAAAAATTTAGGCAATGAGTCTTCTTTAGCTGAATTAAATACTGCTAAAGAAGAGATATTCTTTCCAGTAGACCACCACTTTAATGAAAATATGTTTCTTATGGAACAGAAGCTTTGGCTTATTCAATCTATTGAAACACAAATAGAAAATTCAAAAAAAATCTTAACTAACAACGAATTCCAAAACTCTGATATTAAAGACTATATAAACAATAATCCCTCGACTAACAATCCTCATATTCATGAAAGAATGAATGATTTAATTACTTTCGTAGTTCGTAATCCATCATTGTTTGAAGATGTATTAGAAGATACTGAAGTGAATAAATTACGCTTTTTAAATATTTACAACCCAGAACTTAGCATCGAGGAAATTAGAAATGGAGCTTTAAATAGCACCTCGCATTCTTCAGCTGATATAAAGGCTATATTTTATAAAATACTTAAGAATAAGTCTCTTTTCGATAATAAAATACTTAAGAATGTATCAAATTTAGAGAAGGAAAAAAGTGATCTAGTAAATGAATTACGCTCATTACGTTCAGAATTTCACAGAAGAAAAGAAATTTTTAGAAGAAGTGAGGTTGGATTTTCTTTAGAAGATAGCATGTCGAGTACAATCAATGCTAGATCAGCACAAATACCTAGCAATGAAGAAGTATCAAGCCATAGTAGAAGAGCCACTGCAAGACATCCTCAAATAGGTTAAGCTGATAATATTTAAGCTTTATTTCAATTGGTATTAACTTTTGAGTTACAAAACAATATCTAGACTAGAAAAGCATTCAGCACTCCGAAAGTAAGTACTGAATGCTTTTTAAGTCATCTTCTATAAGATTATTAAACTTGATCTAGCTTATTCTTAATTTCTTTTAGACCAATATTATTAATACTTCCTATGTGGGTATGTTTAGTGTTTTTAATCGGTTTATAATTTCCATTTTCTATATCAAGACCAATTTTTACATAAGCATCTCTAAAAGTCATTCCTTCTTGCACAAGTTGGTTTAGAGTATCTACACTAAACAGGTAGTCGTACTTGTCATCATCTAAGATACTGTTGTTTACTTCTACATTTTTCAAGGCATAAATTGCCAATTCTAAAGAAGCTTTTAAATCAGATAAGGCGGGTACAATCCCTTCTTTTAGTAACTGTAAATCCCTATGGTAACCACTAGGCAAATTGTTTGTTAGCAAACTAAGCTCGTAAGGTAGTGCTTGTATGCGGTTACATTTTCCACGGATTAGTTCGAATACATCAGGATTTTTCTTGTGGGGCATAATACTAGATCCTGTTGTAAATTCACTAGGAATACTCATAAAACCAAAGTTCTGACTCATGTATAAGCACACATCCATAGCAAGTTTAGATAAGGTACTTGCCACGGTACTCATAGCAAATGAAGTTGATTTTTCAGCTTTCCCACGGCTCATTTGTGCAGCTACTACATTGTACTTTAGCGTAGTAAAATCTAGTTCCTTGGTTGTGAATTCTCTGTCGATAGGGAAAGAACTACCATATCCGGCAGCACTTCCTAATGGGTTTTGATCTACTACTTTAAAAGCTGCATCCACAAAGTATAGGTCGTCAATAAAACTTTCAGCATAAGCTGAAAACCATAAACCAAAAGAACTTGGCATAGCAATTTGCAAGTGAGTATATCCTGGTAGCAATACCTCTTTGTGCTTATCGGCAGCATCAAGTAATACATTGCTAAGTTCCTTTACCTGTGCTTTTATAGTACTCAATTCATCCTTCAGGTATAAGTGCATCGCAGTAAGCACTTGGTCATTACGTGAACGTGCTGTGTGAATACGCTTACCTGCATCACCTATACGTTGTGTGAGTTCAAATTCAATTTTTGAATGTACATCTTCAAATTCGTTTCCGATTTCGAAAGTGTTTTCTTCAATTTCGGCTGCTAATTCAGCCAATCCTTTTTCGATTGCTATTATATCATCGTCCGATAACAAACCTACCTTGTGTAGCATTTTGGCGTGTGCTAAAGTCGCCTTTACATCATATTTAGCAATTACTAAATCTAATACTCTATCGTTACCAACGGTAAACATATCAATTTTCTGATCTGTTGGTAATCCTTTACTCCAAAGTTTCATAATTTATTTTTGGCGTTGGTTTATACTATTTTTTCTAATAAGGAAATATATGTATTAATTCCTTCTTCAATTTCATTAATGTAAATAAATTCATCAGCTGAATGTGAGCGAGAACTATCTCCTGGTCCAATTTTCAAGGAAGGAAAGTTCATGTGCGTTTGGTCGGACAGTGTAGGTGAGCCGTAAGTTTTCTTACCCATAGCAATACCTGCTTGCACAAAAGGATGTTCTGGCGAAATTCCTGAGCTGTTTAGTCGGAAGGATCTAGGAGTGATTACTACCTTCTCAGATCCAATAGCTTTATTGATAATTTCATACACCTCTTTGTTTTGGTAAGCATCTGTAACACGAATATCTACTGTCAAGTTTACTTCAGCTGGAACTACATTGTGTTGCGAACCTGCATTAATTTGGGTTACGGTCATTTTTACTTTTCCTAACTTCTCAGAAACTTTTGGAAACTCAAAAGAACGGAACCATTCTAGCACAGAAATGGTATTCATCATAGCTTGATCTTCGTAAATATGAGCTGCGTGACCCGATGTTCCTTTTACTTTTATGTCTAGTACTAATAACCCTTTTTCAGCAATGGCTAAATCTAAAAGTGTCGGTTCTCCAACAATTCCAAATTCTGGTGTAGCGAATTGATCTAAGATACTCGCAATCCCCCCTGCACCCGAAATCTCTTCCTCAGCAGTAGCTGCCATAATCAGGTTATAGTTTAAATCTTTACTTTCATAAAAATGTAAAAAAGTATGTAGTAACCCCACTAAACAACCTCCCGCATCATTACTTCCTAATCCGTATAGTTTTCCATCTTCAATAGTAGCCGCAAAAGGATCGCGGGTATAGTTTTTATTAGGGCGTACGGTATCATGGTGTGAGTTTAGTACAATGCTAGGTTTACTTTCATCGTAGTATTTATTGAAAGCCCAAAGATTATGTCCTTTACGTTCAAATGGAATATGGTGACTTTTAAACCAATCTTCTAAAATTATTGCCGTAGGGTCTTCTTCGCGTGAAAAAGACTGTGTAATAATTAATTTTTTAAGCAATGCTATGGCATCTTCACTATATTGATTTATCATAATTGGTTAAAGCGTTAGTGTAGTGTGTAGTACAGTTTGATCAGTTGCAAAGTTAGCGTTAGCAATATGCACCTCAGCAACCCCTTTGTTAAGAGCGTCAAAGCAATTTTCCATTTTCGGTAACATACCATCAGCTATAATACCTTCTGCTTTAAGCTGTGTGTACTTTTTAGTATCAATCGATTCAATAACGGAATTTTTATCATTAATATTGGTAAGTACTCCCTGTAATTCGAAACAGTAATATAGGGATACATCATAATAAGCACTCATGGCTACAGCAATTTGAGAGGCTATAGTATCAGCATTTGTATTAAAAAGTTGTCCCTGTTCGTTATGGGTGATTGCACAAAATACAGGTGTAAGGGCATTGGCTATAAATTGGTGTAAACGATCTTCGTTTACGGATACCACATCACCTACAAACCCGTAATCAATATCTTTTACAGGGCGTTTTATAGCTTGTATAATATTAGCGTCAGCTCCTGTAAGCCCTAAGGCGTTACATTGCTCACTTTGTAGTTGAGCTACAATAGTTTTATTAATTAGTCCAGCATAGAGTTGCACCACAATATCTAAGTTTTCTCTAGAGGTAATACGCCTTCCGTTTATCATTTGGGTCTCAACCCCCATTTTTTCGGCAACACGGGTAGCAATTTTCCCCCCACCATGAATCAATATCTTTGGTTGATCGATAGCAGCGAAGTCTTTAAGGAAATTAGTTAAAGCAGTTTCATTATCTACTATATTTCCGCCAATTTTGGCTACAAGTAATTTTTCCATTCTAATATTTTGTTTCGTTTAAGAAGATGGCATCCTAAAAGAAAGTATTTTTTTGATCATTAATTAAAAACAAAAATACGTTTAAGCGTAGATATTTCATGTATATTTTGTTTAGGAATTATACTTGAGTTTCCACATTCAGGCAATAGGTATAATTTCATTTTTACGAACATACCTACTAGATATACGAGCTATACTCCTTCTA
>CAYYNF010000205.1:0-4472 GCA_964472695.1 uncultured Flavobacteriaceae bacterium | reverse complement strand
CACCTGAACCTGTTGCAGCTCCGTTAAAAGGTTCTACGGTTGTAGGGAAGTTGTGTGTTTCTGCTTTAAGCGAAATCACACTATTGAATTCTTTCTCTTCGTAAAAATCAGGTTTGTTAGCAGATTTAGGTGCAAACTGGGTAGCTTTGGGACCTTCGATAAAAGCTACATTGTCTTTATATGCTGAAACAATAGAATTTGGATTCTCTTGAGATGTTTTTTTAATTAACTTGAATAAAGAAGTTTCTTTTTCTTCACCATCAATCACAAACGTTCCATTAAAGATTTTGTGACGACAGTGCTCCGAGTTTATTTGAGAGAAACCAAAAACTTCAGAGTCAGTTAATTTTCTTCCTATTTTTTCAGCAACTTCATTTAGATAAGCCACTTCTTCATCACTTAATGAAAGACCTTCTTTAATGTTAAAGGCAGCGATATCTTCAATTTCAATGATAGCTTCTCTATTGATTTCAATCGTAAACATTTCTTGATTTAACTCTGTGTACTTCTGCGAAAGCATAGGGTCAAAATCACTGAAATTTTCGTTTACAACTTGGAACTCTTCGATTCGTAAAATTCCTGAAACCCCCATGTTTTGTGTGATTTCAACAGCATTGGTACTCCATGGTGTTATCATGGCAGCACGTGGGCCTACAAAAGAATTTTGAATACTCGATTCCTCAATTTTTTCGGCATTTCCAAATAACCATTTTAATTTGTCGATGCTTTCGCTATCAAGTTTACTTTCTATTTCAACTGCATAGAAAGTCTTTTCTTGTTTTCTGAAAAAATGAATCATAAACGTAATTTATCTCTATTAAATGTGTGTGCAAATTTACGTATTCTTTATAAAAGTTGACTAACTCGGTAAGGCTTAATTTGTGTGAGGAATTGATAAGCTTAAAACCAAGAGCGTGAAGTTTTAGTTTTTAGTTTTTTTCCTTCACCATGTAGCTTTCCTATTTGTCCATAAGGGGTTGCTTTTCCTTTATTAGTTTGTTCAAACACTGTAGGTCCAGCAGTGATATTGATAGCTTGAATCAAATCACTAGCTCCTTCGTTTCCTTGTATTCTTGCGTTAGAAAAGTAACTTGCAATACAGGTAAATCCAAAGGCTTTATCGTGTGGTACTTTTGCCATAGCTTTCAATAATGCAGTTCTTCGTTTTCTGAATTCTTTTTTGAATTGTATTTCAAAGTCCGGTTGGTCTTGATGTACGTGTATGAATTCTAATAGTTGAGGGTGTTCATGTTGTAGTAGTGTCTCTCGTTGTTCGATGAGTCTAGCAACAGAATAATTAGGGGTAGTAGCATAAAAGTTGTCGTAGTCATAAGTTTGGGGTGTGTCGTCTAATTCAAGATAGGGGCTACTTGTAAATACATCCATTAGGTGTGCGAGGGTGATGTTGGTTAGTCGGTCGATATCTTCGGTATTGTTCTTCACACCTGTAAGAATGTCATTTTCGTGATAGGTACTAGTAACACCATTTCCAAGTAAGGTAGCACGCTCTTTATTGATAAAAATCTCTAGTAAATCTTCATTTAGGTGTTTTCCTTTGTCTATAGCCTCTTTACTTGTACCTAGTTGTGTTAAGATACAGTCGTGAAAATGAGTTTGTCCAGATGAATTAGATTGTGAAAGCTCTAGACTTATCTTATCGATATCTTTCTGTAACATCTGTATCTTATGAGCTGCTACTCTAGATCCTGTACGTTCGTAATTTTTTTTGGCATTTTTTAGTAGTTTTTGGTATTCTTTTTTTCGATCTGCCAAACTTATTTGGTAGTTATTGTACATGTCTGAAGCAACGTCCCAGTCAAGGTAGCTAGTAAGTTTACCTTTGTGTTCTTGTAAAAAAGCAATACGATAAATATCAGAAGCTACAGCAGGACTTCCTGATTCTAGTGCCATATCATGAAACATACCTAGTAATCGTACTTTAGGATTGTTACTGTTCTCAAAAAGCGTATTAATACTTGTAGTTTCTACGTGAATACCTGTAATGAGATCGCCAGCTATAGGGTGATGTTGTATGTTGATACGGTCGCTAAGACCGATTTGATCTGCTACTATTAAAGGATTTTTATTTTTACGATTAATAGGATTTGAGAAAGCTGTAAACTCACTTTCATGAGGTTTGTGGTATCCTCCGTTGGGTTGTGCTCCATGCCAGTAACGTACAGAAGTTACTGTTTGGGTGTTCTCTTCTTTTCTCGGATGCATTTTATATTTTTTTATAGAGCAAATTATGATTGTTTTTTTGTTTAAAGTGTGTTAAGTCAATGATTTAAGTTGAATTGGTCTTTAATTCAGTGTTTAGGGAGTTTTATATTTTGAATGGCTGTTAAAGTAATATTTGGGTAATTTAAATGGTGTTGCTATTTCGTATATTTGCGACCTAAATAAATAAACTATAAATTGTTATGTCGTTATTAGGATTAGATATTGTAGCAGCAGGATTAGGTGCTGTAGTAAGTGCTTTATATAATAAAGTGAAGTATGAGTTGAGTACAGGGGAATTGAAGTTATCAAAAAATGATTATGAATTTTACTTAAAGACCAAGGAGAAAGGAGCTAAAGCTATTGATGAACTGAGTGACGAGGATTGGTTAAGGTATAAAAATGCCGAGCATGTTGAAGGTATATTAGAGAAGCGTCATGAAGGTTTGAGTACTTTTTTAGAATTAGAGAAAGAAAAGAATCAAGGTAAGGAATTGTCAGAGGAGGAAAAGCAAACTCGTAAAGAGGTATTGGATTTCCTTTTGGAATATTCAAAGTGTAGTACTCATCCTACTAGTATTTCGGAGTATAAAGAGGTTATGGGAAGTGTACCTGATATCAAAAAAATTCAAAGGAGTTTAAAGTCTCTTGATGCTTATATCGAAAATTGTGCTGCTCTTGAAGTGAAAGAACGTGAAGAAGAAAAACTTGTAGCTAGAGAGGCTGTTGAGATTACTGAAACTGGAGGAGAGGTTGTTGAGCTTGGTGCTCCTCAAAGAAGGCTTGGTTATAGTGCTTTTGCTCCTGTTTCGGCTACACCTGAAGGAGCACAGCAGGTGAAGCATGCACGGGAAGCACAGATGTCTTCTACGCGTTCAAATCGACAAGCTGTTCAAAGAAGGCCTTCGATGTCTTAATTTTCATAAATCTTTGAAAATTGAGTAGTTGTTATAGGGTTAAAGGGATGTAGAAAAAGTTACTTTTTTTACATCCCTTTTTTATGAGTTACAGCTAATGATATCGTAAATATCTTTAGTTATACTTGAATTGGTATTGCAGTCGATTTTTAAGTAGAGGCTAAGATATACGAGGATTCTATTTTTAGATAGAAATAGGTTCTCCTAAAAACTTAGGTTTGACTTTAAAAAGAATATCAATAAATACCTTTACTCTTGCAAGGCGTTCCCTTAGATATACTTTGAAACCATAGCGATTACTTACCGTTTTGGAGTTAAATCCTATTGCTTTTGCTCCAAAATGTTCGGCTAGGTATATGGCACGTTGGTTGTGAAAACGTTGTGAAATAATAGTGAATTCGTTAAGTTGAAATACCTTTATGGCACGTGCTACAGAGTCTAGGGTTCGAAAACCAGCGTAGTCTAGGGTAATTTTAGAAGCAGGAATACCTCTAGCGATAAGATCATTTTTTATCTTTTTGGGTTCATTGTAGTATTTACTGCTATTGTCTCCACTCACAAGTATATAGCTTATTTTCTTGTTTTCAAACAAAGCTACAGCAGCATCAATACGGTATTGGTAAAATAAGTTGAGGTGTCCTTTGGATATATATTTGGAAGTACCTAGTACAATCCCTACTCGGCTGTAAGGGATCTGCTTTATATCGTAATATACTTTATTGAAGGTGTTGTCATCAATAACTTTGTGACAAACAAGTATTATGGCTAAACATCCTAAGATTAAGCTGATAATACTTGTTAGTGTAATTTTAGTGTACTTTTTCAATGCACTTATTTTCTTTCTAATAATGCCATGTAGAAACCGTCGTACCCTGATTCGTGTGATAGTACACGTTTTTCTTTTACAAGTTTAAACTTGCTTCCTTGCTCGGTGCTTAGGAAAAACTGTACTTGTTGTTGGTTTTCAGTTGGTAATATAGAACAGGTAGCGTACACCATTTTCCCATTTGGTTTAACCATTTTTGAATAGTTATGAAGAATTTCGCGTTGTGTTTCGGTAATTTCTTCTATAAATTCAGGGGTTAATTTCCATTTTGCATCAGGGTTTCTACGTAGTACCCCCATACCACTACAAGGGGCATCAATTAGTACTCTATCAGCTTTTTCGTGTAGTCTTTTAATGTCTTTGCTGCTTTCTATTACACGTGTTTCAATATTGTGAGCTCCTGCACGTTTAGCCCTTCTTTTTAGTTCTTTGAGCTTATTGCCATAAATATCCATGGCAATAATTTGTCCTTTATTTTCGGTAAGTGCAGCTAGGTGAAGTGTTTTTCC